>JAZFUS010000026.1:0-6329 GCA_036447315.1 Dehalococcoidia bacterium | reverse complement strand
CCGGAGCCCAGGTCCGCTCCCTCATCTATGGCCAGAATGTCTCCCAGCTCTCCTTCAAACGCTCCCTGACCCGATCCCCCAAGACCCGGCGGATCGCGGTCAACGCCTGGAATCCCATCCTAGGGATCCCCGTCCAGGGCGTGTTTGAACCGCCAGGCGCGCGCGCCCCCAAGCTGGGGGAGTCTGGGGCCTCCAAGATCAAGCTGGTGGAAGTAAGCTACAACGTGGTTGGGAATTACACGGCCCCGGAGCTGATCATTCTGGCAAAGCGGATCTATGATGAGCAGGCCACCCAGGAGATCGAGGGGGAGATCGAGACCCGGGAGCTGGTGGACTCCACGGAGCTGTCCCTCCTGGGCCTGGCGAACGGGGACACCATGTTCATACGCCTGGGGCGGGAGCTGCAAACGTCGATCGAGGGCATGAACCCGGCGGAGGCGGTGGCGTTCCTCTCCTCCGTAGCGCGCCCCAATGCCCTCTCCCCCGTGGTGGCCCAGGCTCTGGTCCAGGCCTACACCACGGCGGGGAGGCTGGCCGTGTCCTTTTATGTCCGGGAGGCCACCCATACCTGGACCGCCGATCGGGGCTATAGTTTGCGCGCCACCTTTGTGAACTTCCTTATCGGTCAGGGGATCTGAATGAGCGGTCAAGGCGATACGGAGCGGATCCTCCGCCAGCTGGTGGGGGACCAGGTGACCGTGGGCCTGGCCACCGTGGTGGCCGCCGTCCCCAATCCATTCAACGGCGCCCTAAACCCTCTGGTCCAAGTCAAACTCCAGCCGGGGGACATCACGGCGGAGATGCGCCTCCTCCAGTTTGGTCAAGGCCCTGGCCAGGGTCTGTTCTTTCCCGTGACCCCCGGAGCGGAGGTTCTCATCCTATACCCAGAGGGCCGCCCCGGGGACGGTGTAGCGCTCCACGGGCTATCCAGTGGCGCCAATGTGGCCCCGCTCCCTTCGGACGGCCCAGGCGCCATCCTCATGGCTTTGGCCGGGGTGACCATCCGGAGCGCTTCAGGCCTCCCCGCCTCCGGGATCGTCAAGGCGGATCTATTGACCGGAGGAACGCCACCTCCGCCCACTGGGGGCCTGGCGATCTGGGTGGCCGCCGTGGAAGTGTTCCTCCAGTCCCTGGCCATCGCGGTCCCCCTGGCCGCTCCCGCCGTGACTGCGTTTAACGTCTCCACCGGAGCCACCCCGGCCACCCCTAGCCCGTTCGCCCTGGCCCTCCTGATCAGCTCCGGGACCGGCGGCCCGCCGTTCGCATCCCTCACCAATAAGGTGACCGACTAATGAGCCAGAGCTACCAAGAGATCCAGGCGGAGCGGTTCGGACGGGATGGAGTCCTCCCCGGCATAGGTCAGGAAGTCCAGCCCACCGCCTCCGGGGATTGGCCCACGATCGAGGGGAGGCCCAACCTCCTGGCGGCCCATATCCGGAGGGCCATCACGGCCCCGCGTCAGATGACCCACCGCCCACTCTATGGCGGAGGCCTGGTCCTCTCCATTGAGGCTCTGGCGGACCCCGCCACATTGGCGGCCCAGGACGTGGGAGTCCGCCAGAATGCCCTCCGGGATCTCCGCATTCAGGAGGCCACCGTGGAGACCGTCCCAGATGACGCCGCCGGCCGCGTGATCACCAGGCTGGAGATCCAGCCCCGCGGAGAAGATACCACAGAGACCGCCACCCTGGTCCAGGAGTAGAGCATGGCCGTTGAGATCCCCACCGTTCAGGAAATGCAGGACCGGGCCATCACGGAAGTCCAGACCCGGAACCCCCGGTTGACGGACACTAACGCCGGATCCGTTATTGACGCCCTGACCGGCGCCGGGGCCGTCCTAGCTGATGAAACGATCCGCCTGGGCCTGGCTGGCCAGGCGCGGTTCTTTTTTGATACCGCCCAGGCCGGGGAGCTGGACGCCCTGGCCGCCGATCGTGGCTTCCCCAGCCGGAAGGCCGCCTCCCCGGGTATCGGGGAGTTCCAATGGACCAAGGTGGTGGGAGGGTCCGCCTATACCATCCCGGCCGGAACCAGGGTCCAGGGCCGCCTGGATGACGGGACGCCTATCATTGCGGAGTCCACCGCCGCGGTGGTGGTCCAGGCCACGGATACCACTGTCACGGTCCCCGCCACCACGGTGGACACGGGACCGGACACCAACTTGGTGGAAGGCTTCCTGGATGAAGTGATCGACACCATACCGGCGGACCCCACCGCCACGGTTACCAACCTGGGCCGCTTTGTGGGCGGGGATGTGGTGGAATCGGACGAGCTGTACAGGGCGCGCCTCCGCTTGACCTTCTCCACCCTCCGCCGCGGGACGGTGGCCGCCCTGATCTTTGGCTCCCTCCTGATAGCTGGGGTCCGTGTGGTGACCGTGGACGAATCACTGATCGCCGTGGACGGCATTGTCCGGGTGTACATCGGAGACCCGGACGCGCGCTCTAATGACATCCTGGCCAACGCCGTGATCCTGGAGCTGGAGAACTGGAGGGCCGCCGGGGTCCAGCTGATCGTCTTGGGAGCTGACCGCCAGGAGATCCCCGTGGCGTTGACTCTGACCGTCCCCGTGGGGGCGGACACCGTAGCCCTGGCGGACGATGTCCGGGAGAACATCCTGGGCTATACGGACAACCTCCGCCCATCGGAGACCTTCCGGATCTCGGAACTATGCTTCAGGGCTCACGACGCTTCGGAGGATGTCCTCTCCGTGGTCTCCACCAATCCCACGGCGGACGTGACCCCCACCAATGTCCAGGACGCCATCCGGGTGAATAAGACGGAGATCTCAATCACCTTCCTGGAGATCGCCGTTTAATGGCCAGGACCACCCAGGAGCTATTGGACCGCCTGTTCTCGTTCCTCCCCCCGGACTATGAGACAGCGGAGCCCCTTCTGGCGGCCATCGCCGCCGCTATGGAGAAGGCGGAGCTGGCCGGGGACTCCCTGGCCAATGTCCTCCCGTTTGGGGAGGCAATCATGGTTCTCCCCTCCGGTGGGACCGTGGTGTATACGGGAGCGGAGGGGATCTGGCTGGACCTCCACGCCGCCGGGTATGGCCTGGCCCGTCAACCTGGGGAGACGGACGCGCTTCTCCGAGGCCGGCTCCGCCTGGTGGCGGACCGCGTGACCAGGGAGTCCATCCTTGCGGCCGTCAATGTCCTCCTCCTCCCGTTTGGGGCTACGGCCACCATGTTGGAGTGGTGGGAGGAGCCCTATCTGGACGTGGAGGAGTCCGTGGCCCCCAGCGGACTCTATTTGGACTCCACGTTCCTCTCCGGTGGGGCCAATAGCTTCCTCCTTCTCGTCCCCGTGGTGGGCCTGGGCTATTCGGTCTCTGGCGATCCCCACCTTGACGTGGACGCCTGGCTGGACTCCATGTTCATAGGAACGGACGTGCAAGATCCTGTCTATGCTGCGATAATTGCGCTTGTTGAAACATTACGCGCCGCCGGGATCAGGTGGCGACTTGTCATTGGAGACCCCCCACCATGAGCATATTTGGCGTAGACCTCACAAACTTTGGTGGCCGATTCAATGCGGATCTTGGGATGCTTTTTGGCTTCCAGGATGTCAATCGCATGGGCGAATTACATATCCAGACCCTGACCAAGTTCCTGTCCATCCTCTTCTATGATGACCAGGAGAACGTCCCAGCCTCTGGCTTCCCACGGTCGGAGCGTACCGGGTCCAACTGTCAAGCCACGGCCACCGCCGATCTGGTGTTCGACGTATCCGAAGGGTGGGGGATGCTCCATGACGGCTCCGTCCTGGGGATCGATCCCTTCGGATCCGACGGCTACCAAATGGTGGTCCTGGGCTCTGGAGCGATCGGGGAGACCCTGGCCGCCCATGATCCCGTGGACCCCCGGGTGGACTTGATCCTCCTGAAGCCCGTCCGGACGGGAACCCAGCCGGCCACCCGCAACATAAAAGATCCCACCTCCGGAGCCCTCTCCACCGCCTCCGTGAACCTAAAGAATCTCCTGGACGCGGAGGTGGTGGTGGTGACTGGGACGCCAGCGCCCTCTCCAGGGCCTCCCGCGATCCCCGTGGGCCACCTCCTGATCGCCCATGCGGAAGTCCCCGCCACGGCCGGGGCGGCCGTCATCCGGGACGCGCGGAACCACCTCCACATTGGAAACTTTATGAGGGGGCCTGGTACGACCAATCAGTACCTCTCCAATCACGTCCACCCCATGGGCGTGGCTGGGGAGCTGTCCGCCCAGGAGACCGTCCCCGCCTCCTTCGGAGTGGACGTGGGCCAGGGCCGTGGAGTTATCGGCGGGACCACGCGTCATTATGTGGCCCAAGGGGTGGGCCTCCTGGCCGCCGCGGATCCAGTCAATCCCCGGATCGATATTATCGTGGCCAAACGGGACGGGACTCTGGCCGCCGTGACCGGGACACCGGCTCTGGTCCCCGTGCCTCCCGCCGCTCCCGCCAATTCGATCATTCTGGCGGAGGTGGCGGTGGCCGCCCTGGCCGTGACAATCACCAATGCGGACATCACGGACGTTCGGAACCGCGCCTGGCTAAGTGGCGCCAAAGCGATCCGGACTTTGACACTTCCACACCAGGCCATGAGCGTCCGCCCTTGGGTGGTCGGGATCACCGGAGTCTCCTCCCCAGGCGTGGACACCATGAGCGTGGATTGCGAGCTTCAATACCCGGATGGGACGCCCTACGATGGCCCGCTCCCGGTGGAAGTGCTGGCCAAAGTGTGGAACGTAGCCACCGGCCTAGCTGTCCCGGGTGGACCTTTCGCGCCCTCCTCTGGGGCGTTAAGCTTCAGCGGAACGATCGGGGAAGGGGTTCTGGATGGCCTGGATTGGCGCCTTTTCCCAGGCCCCACCGGGGTGGAGAATATTGGGACCGGAGCCGCTACCGACTTTGGGACCGCCACCAAGATGCTCTTAAGAGTTACCGCGGTCAGCTTTGCGGTGGAGCTATGTCGGGACACAGGGACCAGCCCCGTAGGGACGCACTTTGTAACCCTGGACCCCGTGGGCTCCGATGGCGTTCCCATGGGTCTGGGTGAGTTCACCCCGGTAACCTTCTGATGGGTGCCTCCCGCCGCATCCTGGCCGCCTCCTCCCACTTCCTGGGGTGGGGCTATGCCTCCCAGACCGGCCAAAACCGCCTCCCCGTGATCCGTGGATGTCTCCCGCCCTCCCTGGTCCTGAAGGCCGGGGACTCCCACCTGATCGACTGCTCTACATTCACCACCGCTCTGGTCTGCTATGGCTTCCCGGGGGTGGAGTGGGACGCCATGGCCTACCGGGACATGCAAGTCCAAGACGCCACGCGCCTCTGGAGCGCTCCGGAGGCCTGGGTCCGCCACGGCCTGGGCGGCGTCCTGGACAACATCCCAGCGGACGGGTGGGGGATGTATCAGTCATGGGTGGACGATAAGCTGGAGGAGTTTGACGGGGACGGAATCTCCGGCGGACATCAGTGGCTATTCAACGCCAAACACGGGCTCCGTCTCCATAGCTCCAGCCGGGATCACATAGGCCCCACAATGGACCGGGGGGTCTCCTGGGCCTGGCTGAAGGGCTACTATAGGGACGGGATTCGGGGCGTGGCTCTTGACGTTCAATGAGGCCTGGGCGGACGGTTCGGACGGGGCCGCCTGTCCGCCTGGGAGTGGCCCCCCGCCTGTGGCTGACTACCACCAGCCACTCCTAACCACCGCCACCGCCACCGGAGACCCAAATGGGATGGTTTCCTCCTGGACCCAGGCCGCCTCCACGGAGCACACGATCGAAGTGATCGCAGGCCCCACCACGGGAAGTAATGATCCTAGTGTGTTCGCCTTCAGGATCTTCCCTCTGGTGGATGTCTTTGGCGTAACTGTGGGAGTCAATGAGCTGGCCAGCTATAACGCCTATCTAACAATGACGGCCGGGATGACCAACCTGGACAAGACAGTCCTGTACGCGGGGATCGTCAATGGCCCACTGATCACCGGGGATCGGATCTGGCATAGGCTATCCGGGCTCCAGGCTGGGAAGCCGCGTGTTTTGAGATGTGGGCGGAACCAAACGATAGCCCCAGCGGTCCCCTCCAATGGGGGGTGTGTCCATACCCGACAGGAGACACTGACCGAGCTGTCCGCCACCTCTGGCGCCCTTCGCATCCTGGAGACAACCGCGATCGGATCGGACGCCTCTAAGGCCGTAATTGCTGGCTCCAGATCTGGCCTGGCTGGGATCACCACGGATATAATCTTGGCTCCCCATGTCATTATTGCGGCGGGGGCGTTTGCTGCGCCTGGCCCCGTGACCTTGAAGTTCTGTTTGGATATTGAGGCCAGGCGCCTCCCG
>JAZFUS010000025.1:0-3363 GCA_036447315.1 Dehalococcoidia bacterium | reverse complement strand
ACCCCCCAGGGGACCCCTCTGTTGAAGGATGTCACCCTAGAGTTCCCCTAGGACCCGGCGGGCAGCCTGGCCGATATGGGAAGGGCTTTCGACCACGGTAGCTCCGGCGGCGGCCAGGACCTCCATCTTCTCCTGCGCCGTCCCCGAGCCGCCGCTGACTATGGCCCCGGCATGGCCCATCCTCCTGCCCTTGGGGGCGGTGCTGCCGGCAATGAAGGCGACCACCGGCTTCTTCATCTCTCCCCCGATGAACCCTGCCGCCTCCTGCTCCATGCCGCCCCCGATCTCCCCGATAAGCACCACCGCCCCGGTATCCGGGTCCTCCTCAAAGAGGCGGAGCACCTCGGTGAAGGAGGTGCCCACCACCGGGTCGCCACCGATGCCCACACAGGTGGACTGACCCACCCCCAGGGCCGTGAGCTGGGCCACCGCCTCATAGGTCAGGGTGCCGGATCGGGATACCACCCCCACCCGGCCGGGGAGATGGATCTCCCCCGCCATGATCCCCACCTTGGACTTTCCCGGTGAAATCATCCCCGGGCAGTTGGGGCCGATAAGCCGGGTCCCGGTCCGGGGCAGGTACCGATAGACGGTTACCATATCCAGGGTGGGGATGCCCTCGGTGATACAGGCCACCAGGGGTATACCGGCGGCGGCGGCCTCCAGGATGGCATCGGCGGCAAAGGGGGCGGGGACGAAGATGATGCTCACATTGGCCCCCGTTTCCTTCACCGCCCCCTCCACGGTGTTGAACACCGGCACCCCCAGGACCTGGCTTCCGCCCTTGCCCGGAGTCACCCCGGCCACCACCCTGGTGCCGTACTCCATACAGCGCTGGGCGTGAAAGCCGCCCTCACCGCCGGTTATGCCCTGGACCAGCAGCCGGGTATCCTCATTCACCAGGATGCTCATGAAACCTCCCGCGCGGCGGCCACCGCCCGCTCCGCCGCCTCCTGCAGGGTTGCCGCCCTTATAACATCGAGTCCGGAATCGGCCAGGATACGGTCCCCCTCCTCCACGTTGGTCCCGGCCAGCCTGACCACCACGGGCAGCTTGATATCCAGGTCTCGATAGGCCTCGACTATCCCCTGGGCGATGATATCGGCCCGGGCCATGCCCCCAAAGATATTCACCATCACCGCCTTGACGTTGGGGTCGGACAGGAAAAGCCTGAAGGCATTGACCACCCGGTCGGTGTTGTTCATGGTGCCGATGTCCAAGAAATTGGCCGGCTCCCCGCCCGCCAGGGTGATCACGTCCAGGGCCGCCATGGCCAGCCCCGCCCCGTTGACCATACAGGCGACGTTTCCATCGAGCTTCACATAATTCTTCAACCCCAGGTCCAGGGCCTGGAGCTCCAGGGCGGACTCCTGCCCGGGGTCCCTGAGCGATTCCAGGTCCGCGTGGCGGAAGAGGGCGTTGTCATCGAAATTGATCTTGGCATCCAGGGCCAGCAGCTTTCCCTCCTCCGTGACCACCAGGGGGTTTATCTCGACCAGGGAAGCGTCGTGGGCCTGAAACAGCCGGTAGAGATTGGCCATGAGCTCCACCATGGGGCGGACCAGGCCGGCATCGAGGTTCATCCCATAGGCTAACTGCCGCCCCAGAAACGGCTGAAAGCCCGCTACCGGGTCGATAGCCACCTTCAGCACCCTTTCGGGGTGTGACGAGGCCACCTCCTCGATCTCCATGCCCCCGGCCTCGCTGGCTATCATCGTGGGCAGGCCCAGGGAGCTATCGATAGTCAACCCCAGATAGAGCTCCTGCCGGCTGGCGACCGCCTCCTCCACCAGGACGCTGGTCACGGGGACCCCTTCCGGAGGGGTCTGATGGGTCACCAGCCTCGTGCCCAGCATGGCCGCGGCGAGGGCCTCCACCGTATCGGGGGAAGGCGCGGTCTTGATCCCTCCCGCCTGGCCGCGACCCCCGGCCTGGGCCTGGGCCTTGACCACCACGGGCCCACCGAGCTTTTCAGCAACCTTCCGGGCCTCAGCGGGTGTTGAGGCCACACCGCCCCGGGGCACGGGGATACCGAAGTCCGTCAAGAACTTCTTGGCCTGATACTCATGAATCTTCATGTTTCACCGCAGTCGAGATACCGGAAACGGAGGGGGTGGGATTCGAACCCACGCTCCGGAGAACCGGAGAGCGGTTTTCAAGACCGCCACCTTCAGCCGCTCGGTCACCCCTCCCAGCTTCAACATTATAGAGTATCGGTCCGCCGAATTCCAGAATGGCAGCGGCATGGTATGATGAGGTAGAAACATGAAAGTTATTATAACCGGCGGCTCAGGTTTTATCGGCCAGCAACTCACCGATGCCCTGCTGCAGAGGGGCCATCAGGTAGCTATCCTCGACCATAATCCTCCCAAACAAAATGTCGATTTCTTTGAAGTGGACCTGGCCGGGCAGGAGATAGCCGAGGAACTCTTCCAAGATGTTGATGCCATAATCCACCTGGCTGGGAGGAACCTCTTTGGCCGATGGAACGAACAGGTGAGGAAATCCATCTATGACAGCCGTATCTTAGGAGCAAAGAGTTTAGTGTCCTCGATAAAAAAACTAAGCCAGAAGCCAAAGGTTCTCATTTCGGCATCAGCCGTCGGTTTCTATGGGGACAGGGGAGAAGAAGACCTGGATGAGTCTTCGGCCCCGGGCAACGATTTTCTGGCTAAATTATGTATAGACTGGGAGAAGGAAGCCCGAGAAGCTGAAACCCTTGGCCTGCGCACGGTTCAGGTCAGAACTGCTCCGGTTCTGGGCCACGGTGGCATGCTTACCCAGCTGTTGCCCCTTTACCGGTGGGGGCTTGGCGGTCCCCTGGGCAGTGGCAGGCAGTGGTTTCCCTGGATTCATATCCAGGATATTGTCGATATCTATATTTTTGCTCTCGAGAATGAAGGTATAAGCGGCCCACTCAACGCCTGTTCACCCCAGCATATTAGAAATAAGGACTTTTCCGATACTCTGGCCAGGGTCTTGAAAAGGCCTGCCTTTCTAGGAGTCCCGAAATGGGCCTTCAGATTGGTGTTCGATGGTTTGGCGGATTTCGTTTTCGCTAGCCAGAAAGTCCATCCCAACAATCTTAAAGAAGCTGGCTATAGTTTCTCTTTCCCCGATATCAACAAAGCATTAATGGATATTCTGGCATAGCCTCCTGTGGTCTGGTCTGCTCCGGAAACACAACAAGCTAGGGTGAACGTATCTATCTTCGAAGTGCGCCCTGAGAATCATGGTCCTGAGCCACCAACAGAAAAGGTGCCCATATCCCGCTCTGGGCAGCCTGTTCATCCGCCACGCTTTGGTACCGGCAGGTGGACCGCTGGAACTCCAGCACTCCGCATATCCTCCGCTGGCTCACCC
>JAZFUS010000024.1:0-14787 GCA_036447315.1 Dehalococcoidia bacterium | reverse complement strand
CGTTTCGGAGCCGCCGGCGACAGGATGCGTCGCCTCGCAGGCGGCGTCGATGACCGCGAGGTGCTGCCGCCCGGCGAGGCCAAGTCCATCAGCAGAGAGACCACTTTCGGAGAGGACACCCGCGACCGTGTGCTTCTGGAGGCGACGCTATGGGCTCAAAGCGAGAAGATTGGCGCCGACCTTCGGAGGAAAAACAGGCAGGCGAGATGCGTAACCTTGAAGGTGATATACGCCGACTTTTCGACGATCACCCGCAGTCACACACCTCGAGAAAACGTGAGTACGGACCGGGCGATATTTGAGACGGGGGCCAGGTTGCTTGCGCAGGCACGGTCGAAAGAGTCGCAGGCGGTGCGACTGATTGGGATTGGGGTATCGCAACTGGTGGAGCCGAGCCGGCAGGCGACACTGTTCACTCCCTCCGCCCGGAAGCTGGAGGATTTGAATAAAACCATAGACCGCATCCGGGACCGGTACGGCTTTGGCGCCATCAAAACAGGGAGAGCAGTATGGCTGAAGGATATTCTACCCCGTTGATGCGACGGCCCGCCGGCGACCGGTCTGGCTTGAGGCCGGGCCATCTTAATTGGTCCGGCCCGGCAAATCATGTGGCATAGCCTGGGAAACGAGGGTTCCTCACGATCGGTTATGGCAGGGCTATCGGGCAAATTATTTTCGAGGTGTCTGCTATTGGCCGCACTGGCGGCCACGGTCTCCTGTGCTCTTTCCCCCCAGGCCGGGGATGGACGGAACGAAACAATATCGCAGCCGGTCCCGACCCATACGTTCACGATAATCAACGTCTTCCCCCATGACCGGGATGCTTTTACACAGGGATTGGCTTTCGAAAACGGCACTCTATTCGAGGGGACCGGGCAATACGGCAAGTCCTCTCTGCGGAGAGTGGACCTGAGCACCGGCAGGGTGCTGCAGGTGTATGCGCTTCCCAATGAGTATTTCGGCGAGGGTATCGCTGTTTTTGAGGGTTCCATCGTCCAGCTGACGTGGCGGTCCAGGAGGGGTTTCGTCTATGACAGGAACAGCTTTGAGGTACTGCGTGATTTTACCTATGCCACGGACGGATGGGGTATCACGCATGATGGAAAGCGTTTGATCATGAGTGACGGGACTTCGACCCTGTATTTTCTGGACCCCGATACCTTCGAAACCACCGGTCATGCGCAGGTCCGCGACGGCGACACGCCGGTGGGCAATTTAAATGAGCTGGAGTTCATCGACGGCCAAATATACGCGAACATACACCTCACCGATAATATCGCTATGATCGACCCTGTCAGCGGCCAGGTGACGGGGTGGATAGATCTATCGGGTATTTTGCCACCGGAAGCGGACCGCAGGCCGGCGGGGGTCCTTAATGGCATCGCCTATGACAGCACGAACGATCGCCTGTTTGTGACGGGCAAGCTATGGCCGCAGTTATTCGAGATCGAATTGGTGGCCAAACAATAAATTTGAACCAGACAAACGCGGTATTGGTGGCGACGCAATCCGGCTTTTTGTTCAGGCTGTTTTTCTGATGGGCACTATGCTTCACCACGATAACATACATGATGACGGGGTCGGGCCGGGCGCACTTTATTGGTTGCCCCTCCATAAACGCTCGGGGCCGGCACGTCACAAAAGGCCGCAGCCTCGCCTTTGTTGCATGCGCCAAGTATCGGTGATAGCATTGACCGGGTATCGATGTATCCCCGTTTGAGGAAAGAGTGACTCTAGGAATAATACCGACAGAGTTTGTTGTGCGACCCATTTGAACCGGAAGCCCCCCAGGGTATTCTACGGTTGGTGGATTGTCGGTTCAGCTTTCTTTGTCGCGTTATATACGTCCGGGACTATCGGTTACGGATTCACCGCGGTTTTTGAGCCCCTGGCGAACGAGTTTGGCTGGAGCTATACGCAAATATCTCTCGGTGCTTCCCTGCGCGGCCTGGAGATAGGCCTTCTGGCCCCCGTCGTGGGCCTGCTTGTCGATCGATGGGGGCCGAGACGCCTGATGCTCGGGGGGGTCACCTTCACCGCTCTGGGTTTGATCGTTCTGAGCCGCACGACCTCATTGGGCATGTTCTATGGGGCCATGGCCCTGTTGGCCATCGGCGTGAGCACAAGCAGCAGCACGGTGCTGATGACAGCGGTGACCAACTGGTTCAACAGAAGAGTGGGCATGGCCATTGGCATCGCGGCCGCCGGCCACGGATTCGGTGGCCTTCTGGTCCCGGTAGTGGTAAAACTTATCGACGTCTATGAGTGGCGGACGGCGATGGCTATCCTGGGCGTGGGTATGTTGGCCATAGGTTTGCCCCTGTCGGCCCTGGTCCGGCATAAGCCGGAACAGTATGGCTATCACCTCGACGGTGATGCGGATTCAGGTACGGCGCCCGGCAGCGGCGGGATTCCTGTGCAAGCCGACCAGGTTGACTTCGGGGTGAAGCAGGCTGTAAAGAGCAGGATGTTCTGGCATATAGCGCTGGCACTGGCCTTCCAGTCGATGGTGCTGGGTGCTGTAACTACCCATATTATGCCCTATCTCAGCAGTGTTGGCATCGCCAGGGCGACCGCCGGCCTGGCGGCCTCCGGCGTCCCGCTGCTGAGCATCATCGGCCGCCTCAGTTTTGGACGGCTTGCGGATGAGTTCGACAAACGGCAGGTGGTGGCCGGGGGCTTTGCGATCATGACTATAGGCTTGCTGTTTTTCAACTATGTCGATACCAGCCGGATGTGGCTCCTGGTGCTCTTCGTCAGCCTCTTTGGAATCGGCCAGGGGGGTCTGGTGGTAATGCGAGTGGCCCTACTGAGGGAATACTTTGGAAGGGCCAACTTCGGCGCCATCCATGGCTTCGTGGTCGGGATACTCGCCCTGGGACGCGTCGCCGGCGCATCTCTGCCCGGCATGGCATACGATAATTGGGGTGGCTATCAAAATATATGGCTTGGGTTTGCCGCGCTCATTGCTGTGGCCCTGCTCATCGGCGCGACCATGCCCCCCCTCAGGGCCGCGGCTCAGCCCACCGATCGGTAAGGGACCTGGCGGGACGGCACGCCGTCAGATCGCTCCCGGTCCGAGGGGAGGGCTCTCGCCAGGGCCGGGAGCGGCTCACATCCCCATCTTTTCCCGGGCTTCGGTCATGACCTCCGCGGTTACCTCCCCGAAGCCGTGACTGAGCGCGTATTCCTCGATGGCCTGCCTGGCCATTCCCCTGACGAAAGGCGGCACGTTCTGAAGTCGAGCCTCAGCCTCCTCGGCCCAGGGTATCCCGGCGGCTTTCCGGGCCGGAGTGGTTTCCTGAAGCGAGACCTCTCCACTGGTTATCAGGATATGGCAGCCGGAAAACCGCAGGAGGTTCTCCGCCGTATTGCCCATATCCAGGCTGCCGGTAGCATGGGCGCCAAACCGCCCCACCACCAGGAGGGAGGGCCGTCGCTCCTCCAGGTGCTGGAGGATGCGGTGGAAGGGCTTGCCCGCCAGCAGGGTGGTCGTGATGGGTACACCCTCCGACCGGGCGATTCCGGCCGCGGTGTCCAGATGCCCCCGGTATATCTTCTCCAGACCCTTGTGGATGATTTCGTCGTGCAGTTTCTCCTGCTCCCGCAGCCGGAATACCTTGGCGGCCTCCGGGGAGAGGACACCGGCGATGGACCGGAAAGCGACGATGTGAAACTCGGGGTCAAAGGCGGCTATCGCCTCCACCCGGCCGTCAAGGGCCTTGGCCAGGGCCAGGGCCGCCTTCAGGGCAGCCAGGGACTGGGGGCTGCCATCGACGGCGACCGCTATGTTTTGGCCCAGGGGTGAGCCGTCTTTGGCCACCAGGACGTCGGCCCTGATCTTCCTCACCACCCGTTCACAGACGCTGCCCATGGGGTTGCCCTCCACCGCTCCCATGCCCTGCTTACCCATGACCACCAGGTCGTACCCGCCCGTCCGGACCTCCTGGGTCAGCTCCAGGTAGTTGGTGCCCTCCAGGAGCCGGCGCCGGCAGGGCACCCCCGCCTCCCGGCATCTTTCCTCGAAGACGTCCAGATAGGAGTTGGAGATGAGCTGCAGCCCCTGGGTGATTAGGGAATCGTGGACCTGTCTCTGCCGCCGGAGCTCGTCCTCTTCCTGATACCGGTCGGGCAGTCCGGCCTCCATCTGCCGGAACCTGGCATCATGAAGGCGGGCGGCGTAAACGTGACACCCCGTCAGGTTGGAACCGAGCCTGGAGGCCAGGTCCACCCCCACCCCTACAGCGTTGTTGCTGAAGGGTGAGTTGTCGATGGGAACCAGGACTTTTGAGTACATGCCTTTCCCCTATTGCTGGGAGGGTGGTCCCGGGGGAGCCTTTTTCCCGATGCGCCGGAGGAGGAGCCACTCCACGGCGGCCACCACGGCGATGGCCCCCGCCGGCCACAGAAAGACCGAGGAGCCGGCTGATTCCTCCAGGGAAACGAAATACCAGGTGGACACAGCCTTCTCGGCGCCCCGTTCCTCGTTGGCGCCGTCCCAGGCGGCAAAGGCGATGGGGAAGGCCTTCCCCGGGGAGAAATCGAAGTCGTCCTGCTTCCTGGGGATGGTGAGGGCCAGGCGCCAACCCCCGTTGTGCCGGGTGGCCTTTCCCAGGCCGTCCTGCCGGGAGGCGCTGGTGAGGCTGCCAAAGCCGGAGGCGGTGAGCTTTTCCACCGGGGTCAGGGCCTTGAGCTCCGAGTTGGATAATGGGTTGCCCGTCCACAGGCCGGGGTTGAAGGACTTGATGGCCGCCCCCCCCTTGCCGTAGTCCGACCCCTCCGCCAGCTCTCCAGGGGCCTTCCCGGAGCCGGGATAATAGTCCGAAACCATATTCTTAAATTCGTCGTCCACGTCGTAATCGGGGCCGAACTCCCAGTCCGATTTCCACTGGTAGATCACCACCTGGTTGCCCGGCTGGCCCATCCCGAAGTAGGGAGTCGGCTTCGAGGAGTCGGCGGGGAACTCCAGGGCCACCGCATCCCGGTAGCTTCCTACCCTGCCGATCCCTATCTGCTCCCCGGCATCGTCCCACTCCAGGAGGAAGCCGCATTTTTCATCGTCGTAGAGGGAGCGAACGCTGATCCGGTTCACCCCGGCCTCGTAGATTCGCGGCTTCACGACTACCTGGGAGCTCATGGGTATTTCCAGGGCCTGGGCCGTGGCCCATTCCCCGGCCCCCGGGTCCATGGGGACCCGGGCCACCCGCCGGGAGACCAGGGTTACCCCCGTCTGGGCCTGGGCTGTCTTGGGGCGCACAAATTGGAGCAGGGCCAGCCCGCCCAAAAAGGCCCCTACCTTGCCCAGGGTCTGTCGCCTGTTTAGCTTCGTGGAAACTTCATCGCTCGACACCTTATGATTCCCCCTCAACCCTGATCAGCCCTCCCGCCATATACCTCAAGGTGAATTCGTCCTCGGCCGCCGGGGTAGACCCCGTGGTCGCCGGCGCCCATATCCCCGTGGCCCCCATGCCGCCGTCCTCCGCTTTGGTGACCTTCACCAGGGTCTCCTTGGGCACGGTGTTGATGGCATGATTATCGCTCTCCCCGCCGAACAGGAAGCCCATGTAGGCCTTTTTCTTGTGGAACAGGGTGTCCGTCTGGTGCATGGGCATATGCCAGTTCCGGGTCAGGCTCTGCTGGCTGCCGTAGCGGAGGTTCGCCTGGTATCCCGTCCCCTCGGAAAGGGCCCGGCCGTCGGGTCGGGTCTCGTGGGCCTTCACGCTCCTCTCCGTGGCGATAAAGGGGGCATGCTTCATCATGATGAAGCTGTAGGGGTAGGCGGGGTTGTACTTCATCCGGAGCATGCACCGGGCGACCTTGTAGAAGGGGTCGCTGGGCTTCCAGCCGAGGTAGGGCCGGTCCGCCGGGTTGGCATCCACATAGACGTAATCGCCGTCGTTGATCCCGAGGTCCTTGGCCGCCTGCGGGTTCATGTGCAGCTGGTGTTCCCCCACCCCGGGGCTCCTCTTGTCCATCCGGTAGGGATCGCCGAAGTTGGAGTCCCAGATGAGGTTCCAGTCGGTGTCGCTCCACTGAGAATGGACCCGGTGCCGGGTTTTCGGGGTGACGCAGTAAAAGTTATATCCCTTCTCCCAGAGGAAGTTCTTGGTGTTCTTGGCCTCGTCCCAGGGGAGCTTGACGTTGCGCACCGTCCTCTCATCCCAATGGGTGGCCTCCCAGGATATCCCGTAGTCGTCGGGCCTGATGTAGGGATTGCTGCTCACGATAACATTGGGCAGATAGGGCGTGGCTTCAGGCCCCTCCCGGTGGACGATGAAGTTCTCCCCGTACTCGATGGCCTCGGGGAGGTCGGAATAGGCCTGGAGCCGGCCGTGGTCGGTATAGAAGGGGATGTCCTCATGGACCTGTTCCCAGAAGGCGATCCTGGGATAGGTGCGATAGAGCATCAGGGCGGCCCCGGGCTCCCCGTATTTGCCCGCCATAATATCATCCAGCTTGTACCCTATGGTGGTGGTGCTGGTTTCCAGCATGCGCTGCATGTAGATTTCCCGCCTGCCCTCCAGAACAAACTTCCACATGTCCAGGAAGCGGTTGTCCTCGAGGATCTCCCCCAGCTTAGCCGCGATTCCTGCCAGGACGACGATGTCGTCCCGGCTGTCGTACAGGGGCTTGACCCCACCCTTCCATATCTGGAGGAAGGGATTCGAGCAGGAGGAAGTGACCTCCAGCCCCTCGAACTCCATCCAGGTGTTGGCGGGCAGGGCGAAATCCGCATACTCCACGGAGGCGGTCATCTGGATATCGACGGAGATTATCATCTCCACCTTGGGGTTGACGTTCTTCAGCATCTCGTAGGCCCACTTGGCATTGTTGAGCAGGTTGACGTTATTGAAGAATATGATCTTGGAGGGGGTGGGCATGTGGGTCTCGCCGGTAAACACCTTCCGGCCGTACTTGGGGGTGTCCACGATGAGGGGAATATCCCCGTGGTTCCAGTAGGCCGGCTCCTCTCCCTTGCAGTAGGCTTTTACCTTGACATCCCTGCCGTGGGCATCGGGGTCCAGGTTGGGGTTGAAGGGGTCCTCCTTGACCCAACCGGCGAAGCCCGGTCCGGTCCAGGCCGAGCCCTGGAAGTTAGCCGCCTTGTAGTTTCCCGCCCAGGTATGGGACCCGGCCCCCGGCTTGCCGATATTCCCCGTGAGCATCAGGGGCAGATAGGAGGCCCGGTTCATCTCCGTGGCGTGGAACCAGTGGTTGATCCCCTCTCCCTGGTGGATGCCCACCGGTTTTATGGTGGCTATATCGTGGGCCAGCCTCTCGATCAGCTCCTTGGGGGTACGGGTGATCTGGGTGACCGTATCCAGGTCATAGTCCTTGAGGTGGATCTTATACATCTCAAAGAGGGGCATCACCTCAACCGTCTTTCCATCCACGGTCCGGACGTTGTACCTTCCCTCCAGGGCGGGGTCCCGGACCATCTTCCTGCCCACTTCATCCCTGGTGATGGCCCGGGGCGTGTTGGTGGCGGTATCCCAGACGACGAAGTCGCCGATGATCTCCCTCTGCTCGGGGGTCAGCCCCTGAATCTTGAAGCTCGGCCCCTGGGAGATGTCGGCGTTCTGGTAGTTGGGGAAGATATCGGCGGCCCGCAGCCTCCGCAGGTTGTCGGTGCGCACCAGCAGGGGGAAATCGGTGAACTGCTTGACGAAATCGGGGTCATAGAGTTTCCCGTCCATCATGATCCTGGTGATGCCCAGGAAAAGGGCGGTATCGGTCTGGGGCCGGATGGGGAGCCAGTAGTCCGCCTTGGTGGAGGCCGGCCCGTACTCCGGAGCGATCACCACGATCTTGGCGCCCCGCTCCATGCACTCGATAAAGAAATGGGACTCGGGCATCTTGTTTTCCACCAGGTTCTTGCCATCCATGATGATGAGCTTGGAAAAGCGGAGGTCGTTGAAATCGCAGTCGGAGGTCTGAAGCCCGTGGACCCAGGGGTGCCCCGGGGCCTGGTCGCCGTGCCAGGTATAGTTAGCCCAGTTCCTCCCGCCCAGGGCCTTGTCCGGGCCCACGCCCCGGATACGGCTGTCTAAAAAGGCCATACAGCTGTTCAGGCGGTAGATACCGTATTTCCCGAACACCCCCAGGAGGCCCATGCCCCCCCGGAACTTGAAGGTCCGGGTGCCCGCCCCCTTCATATCGTCGATCATCTCCTGGGGATAGCCCTGGTCCTTGAGCCGGCGGGCCCCTTCGTCGCCGCTGTAGCGGGTAGCGATGTTGACCATGGCCCGGGCGATATAGGTATTGGCATCGTCCCAGGAGACCTTCAGCAGCTCATCCTGCCCCCGGGCGTCGAATTTATATTTCGTTTTGTTCTCCGGGGTGAGCTCGGGGAATCCGTCATCCGCCCACTGCTTCCACCCCTGGCGGATCATGGGGTACTTCAGCCTGTAGGGGCCGTATAGCCTCCGGTGCATGGTGTAGCCCTTGGGGCACATCCGGGGGTTCCAGGCGGTCGTGGCCTTGTTGCCATAGAGGTCGGCGTACCTGTGGACGTCATAGTTCTGCTCCGAACGGATCACCACGCCGTTCCTGACAAAGGACCTCACCCGGCAGGAATGGGTATCGTTGGGAGAGCACACCCAGGTGAAGGAGCTGTCGTACTGGTACTGGTCCTGGTATACCTCTTCCCAGCTCCTGTCCGGGTAATACTCCAGGGGATTCGCCACCTCCAGAGCGGGTTCCAGTGCCCGGAGACGAAGGGCCTGCTGCCCGATAAGACCGGCCGCGGCCGCGGCGCCGACGCCGGCTCCCACTCCGGCCTTGATGAAACCCCTTCTCGTAACCTTCATCCCTGTCTCCTTTACCAGACCCCGACCTTCAAGTCGTATAGCTCCAGGCACCTCCAGCAGATGCCATCATCGTGCTGCCATTGGGGAAAGTCCTCCCGGATGAGCCCCATCAGCCTGTCGCCGTCTCCCCGGTCGCTCAAGTCACCCCAGTCATGGGCGGGGAAGCGGCACAGGGGGCAGGGGGAACCCGGAATCCTGACGCCCTTGAGCTCTGGGGGGACCTCCGCGCCCGCGCCCAGGACCTTGGCGGGCTCCTTCGCCATGGACAGGAGATCGTCATGGGTCAGCCCCACCCCACCCCATATCCTCTCCGCGCCGGAGAGCTTCTGGGTATGGGACAGAATGGGAAAGGCCAGGCTAAACTCCTGCAGCCGCTCCATCTTCCCCCTCTCCGTCTCCCTCCCCAGCCTGGTGAGCCTGCCATCTATATATATGTCCCACAGGACCCCATACCTCGATATGATGGAGTACTCCTCTCCGGGAGAGCGGCCCACCCGCTCATTCCGGTAGCCGAAGCCCTCATCCAGCATATCGGAGATATGCGTTAGCTCGTGTCTCAGGAAGCGCTTCATTCCGTGGGGGTCTAAAAAGCGGCTCGGCATGATCCGGAGCCCCACCCCTTTCACGTCGCCGGTCAGGTCCGCCCTTTCATCCTTTATCGAAGCGGTCCTGAAGAGGGAGATCGTCTGAAGCTTCTCCTCCAGCTCGGGGAATTCGCGCAGGGCGTCCCTCAACCGGTCCCCGAAGCCCCATTTCTCGAAGAGGCCCAGGTGGACCCGGGCATAGGCGGCTTCCCTCTCCCCGGACTGCTCATACAGGGGCTCAACGGCCCTCCGGTACTCGTCCATCAGGGCGGGGTTCCCCCGGGCCTCCCCGAAGACCACCTCTTCTAATAGCTTGGGGTCATAGGCAATCCGCATCTGCCCCACTTGCCTCGCCGCAAAACGAATCTTCCCACGCGTACGTCTCCGGGTCCCCCGCCGTTGAGGCACCTGGGCTCAACTCTTCAATATCTATCCCCAGGGTTTCACCCTCCCGGGAGAAAAACCTTCCGGCCAGACCGGAGAGCTCTCCATAGAAGCCCCCGACCCCCACCAGCCTGTGAAAAAACGAGGGGCCCCAGCGTCCCAGATGGGCCCCGAAGAACTCCCTCTGAGCATCCTGACATGCCCCGACTTTCTCCCCCCCCTCGCTCCCCAGGGCGTAGGCCTCCTTGTGGGCCAGGAAATACAGGAACTCCAGCTCCACCCCGATGTGGTCCAGCCTCTCCCCCTGGGCCACGGCCAGGCCCGAATAACCATAGCAGCCCGCGATCTCGGCCAGCGTCTGAGACTGGCTGGAGATGTGGCTTTTTTCGTTTTCCGTTTCATATTGCGGGAAATCCTGGGAGGTGCCGTGGCCGAAGACCCCGACGTATTGCCTCCTCAGCTCCTCGAGACGGGGCAGGGGCAGGTCCTTAAGGGCCTGGGCCAGCTCAGACTCCCCCAATCCCTGGAGAGAGGTCGCCGCCTCCTCCTTCAACTCCTCCAGGGGCTCCTCCGGAAAGAGAAAACAGCGAGAGAGGAAAAGATAGACGCCGCTCCTCCCCAGGGCCTGTGCCGCCTGTTCCTTTTTAGATAGAGTTGACGTGCAGATCCGGTCTGACATAGATGGGCTCCTCCACTGTGACTCTGGCAGTCTCTTTACCTTCTTTATCCAGGCCTATGACCGTATCGTTGAACATCTCCCACTTCTTACCGTTGATAGTGGTCTCATAGACCTTTTCACCCTCCTCGATCTCGTAGCGGAAGGCGATTTTCTGGCTGGCCCGGAAAAGCTGCAGCACCGCCAGCAGCTCGCGAGGGGGGGCGGCATACAGCTCAAGGGCATCGTCAACCCCGGGGCCGAACATCTGGCGGAGAAAGGGGCGGGGCACCCACCGGGGTGGTATATAGTAGCCGTTGGGCTCGGTGCCGAACTGGGGATACAGGGGCAGGGCCACCCTGGCCACACGAATGAGGTAGTACAGGGGATTGTAACGGTCCTCGATCCAGGTCCCGTCCTCGCTGACCTGGACCAGGCCCTGCTGCCGGATCTTGCCCACGCAGGCGCTCATGCACCGGGTCTCCATGGGCACCCCCTCGCTCAAGGGGTCCTTGCCCTCGATCCTGGGGTAGCAGGCGATGCACTTTTCGCTGATCCCGGTGGTGGTGCGGAACATGGGCTTTTTATAGGGGCACTGCTCCACACACTTTCTATACCCCCGGCACCGCGACTGGTCTATGAGGACGATCCCATCCTCGGGGCGTTTATAGATGGCCTTTCGGGGGCAGGCGGCGACGCAGGCGGGATAGGTGCAGTGATTACACAGTCTCTGAAGATAGAAGAACCAGGTATCGTGCACGGGAAGCTGAGTCCCCCCGGTCCACTCCCCCCTGACACCCGGCTGCCCCACGGCGGTGTCCTCATAGATGTTGGGGGCGCGCCACTCCTCGTCGGTGGGGAGGTACCCTAAGGCCACCTCCTCCCGGGCGGGCAGCGCCCGGGCCCCCTCGAAGATGGTCATCCCATCGTAGGTCCCATAGGGGGCCTGGGGGGTTTTTCCGTTACTGCTCCAGCCCTGTCCCCCCGGATTCGCCTCCTCCATGAGCCTCAGGGTCTTCCTGTCCCAGTTCTGGGGGTAGCCCCCATAGGGCTTGGTCTCCACGTTGTTCCACCACATGTACTCCTGGCCCTTGGAGAAGGTCCAGGTGGACTTGCAGGCCATGGTGCAGGTCTGGCAGGCGATACACCGGTTGGTGTTGAACACAAAGGCGAACTGCCATCCCGGATGGCTCTCCGGATAGGGATAGTACATGTTTCTCCCGAGCTGCCAGTTATAAACTTCGGCCATCCCTATTCCTCCCTGGGCACAAAGCCTGTCGCGCTATAGATATATTCGATAACGTCCCATATTTCATCTGGGGAGAGGTCCCCGGTGTGTACCGTCTCCTCTTCGTCGTAAACCCCCACGCCCCAGGAGGGCATGGCGGAGTTGAACTGGTTCTGTATGCCCCCCCGGCTCACCTTCCAGTAAACATAGCGAAGGGTGAGCTGGGAGATGGTGCCCACGTCCTGGAGGTCCGCCGGCCTGGCCGGATACCGGAAGCCCAAGGACTCGGGGCCCTTGCCGTCCAGGTCCTCCCCGTGGCAGTAAACGCAGTTGGCCTCATAGAGCCTTTTACCGTTCTCGATGTTCTCAGCGCCCCACAGGCCTGGGTCCCGCACCCGGTCGGGGACCACAATGGCCAGCACCGAATCCGGGGGGCTGGGGTGAAGCGCAAAGATCTCGGCCGGTGGCGCATAGCTGGGAGCCACGGCCTGATAGGTGTAGTAACCGAAGATCGCCGGGATGATGATGAGGACCCCCAGGCGGGAAAGAGATACAAGCCTGCTTTCCCCCTTCCCCCTGTAGAAAAAGCTGATGAATGACCTGATCCGGGCATCATCTAAAGTGACATAGAGAAGAATGCCCAGGAAGACAAAGCCCATGTAAAGGGAGATAATGCTGGCCGGGAGTCGGGGCCTTATCAGCTGCAAGATGAGGAAAAGGACCGCAATGAGAGCCCCCATTTTCAAAAAGAGCGGAATCCTCTTCCACCAGGTCATCTTCATCTCCTAGTCAGACCGGCCAGGTACTGCACCAACCCCTCCATCTCCGAGGCGGTCACCTTATCCCCGAAGCCCCCGGGCATAATCCCGGCGGGGAAACCCTCCACCACAAAGGCGTCGGGCTCCAGGAGGGCGCCCCTGAGGTAGCTTTCCAGGGATAGGCCCCCGGCAGAGGCATCGTTTTCAGCCCCCTTCCTGTCCAGGGCGGGCCCGATGGCCCCCCCCTCCCCACCGATAGCATGGCAGACAAGGCACCCCAGGTCCGTCATGGCCGCCAGGGCGTCTCCGGGCAGGGCCGGACCGGGCGCCCCCCCTCCCGGTGGCGAGGCCGAGGCACCGGCAGCCCTTGGTATGTCGCCCACCCTGACCGTGGGGGTCCCCCCCAGGGAGATAAGGTAGTTCACCACGGCCACCACTTCTTCATACTCAAGCTTGGCGGGAGGGGCTACGGCTGAGGGCATTATGTCGGGAAAGCCCTCGACCAGGTTTGCCCCGGGTTCGTACAGGGACTCCACCAGGTAGTCCACCGTGGACCTGTCCCGTGCCCCGATGCCGAACAGGTTGGGGGCCCTCCCCCGCCCGGCGACGCCCACCCCGGCCTCCAGGGTGTGGCAGAGAAGGCATCCCCGCTCCTTGACCAGGGTCTCCCCGATCACCACAAGCTGGGAGGGGGTCATGTCGGCGCCGACCTCTATCCTCTGCGGTGGTTCCCATGGCCCCTGGGGTATCCAGTTGGAGAAGCCCCAGAACATGGCTATGACGATGAGCGCCGGTATCGTGCCGTAGATATACTTCATGCCTTTGCCTCCCCGGCAGGGCCCGGGTTGGCCGCCAGGGGGACAGGGGTGACATCGGGGACACCCTCTGCATGCCCGCGCGAACTCAGGAAGCTGATGGCGAAGGAGACACCCAGGAGTACAAAGAAAATCAGGGTGATGACGGTGACGACGCTGGCCACCTGGCCCAGGCTGGGGAGGCCGGCCCACTGGCTGGTGTCCTCCATGACCAGATAGACGTGCCAGTTGAGGCGCAGGGCCGAGCGGGCATATCCCATAAGCCCCATAAGCCAGACGATGATAAAGGCCAGGGAGATGAGGACGTACTGGCTCCTCGCGGGCACCCGGCCCCATTCAACGGCTTTCAGCACCTTGGCCCCCCGGAGACGAATGGTATCCAGGGTGAAGGTTATCACGATGATGGCGATAAGAATGATCATCTGGTAGATGGACTCCTGAATCCTTACCGCCGCCGAGGCAAAAAACCCGTGGACCCCCAGGCCAATGATGGCGGCGGTGCCCAGGGCTATGATCCCCCATGTCACCTGGTTGAGGCCCCTGCCCCCCGTGATCGCCTTCCCCGCCCGCCGGTAGAACATATAGCTTACATACAGGACCAGCAGGATCAGGGTCACCGCCAACATCTTGGGGGCCATGAGACCCAGGGCCGAGAGGACGGGGTGGAAGCCGCCGGTGGCCTCCTCGGGGGAAGCCGCCAGGGTGTGCGGTGTGGCCCAAACGGCAAAGCCCACGATGGTGATAACGATAAACAGGGTGGTCCACCTCCGGTAGGGCTCCGAGCCGGGGATGCGCCAGAGGCCCATCCAGGAGTAGTAAGCGGCCCCCAGGAACAGGGCGGCAATCACCGTAGCCTGAATGATGAAGAGCCAGGAGAGCACGCCGCCCATAAGGGTTACCCCCATCTGGGGGCTGAACTGATAGATCTCGTAGCCCAGGTAGTAGCCCAGAAAGGGCAGGAAGAGCAGGGTGAAGAGGGCCACCATGTTGCCTATGTAGCCCATCCAGTCATAGTAAGCCCTCTCCTGGGGGTCCCGGGAGTTCAGGAACCGGTAGGCGGCATAGGCCCCGCAGAGGAGCGCCCCAAAGGTTACGTTGGCCACCAGGCGGTGCAGGTTGAGGGGCCACCAGGTGGGATTGGCGATGGCGCTCCATATGCTGAGCAGCTCGCCTCCCTCGCCGATGCCCGCCGGGGACATCATGAAGGAGGCCCAGCCGTTGGCGATGAACATGACGGTGGTCCCGAAAATGTTGAGAAGGACCCCCAGGAGGAGGTGAATCCATTTATTGGGGCCCTGCAGGCGGTCCCAAAGGTAAAACCAGAAGTAGAGGGTAGCGCTCTCCAGGATCATGATGGCGGGGTAGATCCACATGGAGGGGGCAAAGATGTCGCTCATATAGCCCATGACGCTGGGGAAGAGGGTGAAAAGGAAAAACCCGAGAAAGGCGCCGGTGATGGCGGTGAATCCGTAGGCGGGGGGGAGGAGCCGGGCCAGCTCATGGGCCACCCGGTCAAAGCGCTCCTCCTTCTTTCTCCACCCTATGATCTCGAT
>JAZFUS010000023.1:0-4492 GCA_036447315.1 Dehalococcoidia bacterium | reverse complement strand
GATCCCCTTCTTGACTATTTCCCGCTGAATGTCTCGCCTCTTGAAAAGCTCCTCCAGCAGATCTCTGTTCTCAGCCATGTATCTTCCTCCTTATGTAATCTTATGTAATCCCGGCGCGCCTCTTTTAAGCTACATGGGGGGAAGCGGGCTTCCCCGCTTTCCAATCCGGTGCCTCCACCCTCTGCTCCAGGTCATTGCCCACAGCGTCGAAGTAGGGCGTGAAGATAAGCGCCAGCCACCGCGAGGGTTTATCCGGGTCCGTATTGAAATGCTGGTGCTCGCAGCCGTCCGGCTTCATGGGCAGGATGACCAGGTCTCCAGCCTCCCAGTCATACCTCGTCCCGTCCACCACCGTGTACCCCTTCCCCTCCAGGACGAAAAGACCCAGCCCACCCTGGTGGCGGTGCCTCCCCGAGTGGTTGCCTATCTCGTGGATGAACACGAGCCAGTAGGGCACGGCCAGCTCATCCCAGTTCAGAGGGTGCAGGTAATGTTTGATCAGCCCCTGGCGGTTCTGCTCCCAGGAGATATCGCGCCCACTGATGACCACCTGCCCCACTTCCCTCTGCCGCCGGTACTCGGCCCGCCACTTGAAGCCCAAGTCGTAAAGAAGCTCTTTGGGCTCGGGCTCCCGGCCCCGCTCCACTACCCTCTCGACCATGTCAATACCTGCCTTTCCCCTGGGTCCGGGGACACCGCCACAATGGTATCACAAAGGAAACAAAAGTCAAGAAGTCTTAATCCGCAGCGGGAATAAGCGCGGTCCTTCCAGCCCTTCCAGAAGGACCGGAAGGGGCATATCGGGGAAGCGTTTTTTGGATAGACCCGCGCCGGCCGAGGTGGGACTCGAAGGACCGCCGGAATTCCGGACTAGATTTCCACCTCGATAGTGAATACCACCCTGGGGATCTCTCCGGCACCCATGGCCAGAGAGGTGATTTCCACCCGGGTGAAGCCTCCTTTGGCCAGCAGCGCGTCCGCGTAGCCGGTGACGGAGGTGATGCTGTCGGACCGCCCCTTAAGCATGATCCGGTCGGTGGTCATATTGATCGAGACCAGCGTATCCTCTTCGCCCAGGTTCGCCATCACCACGCCCAGGGGCCCGGCAAAACCGGTCTGTGTTCCCTCGAGGGCCGTACCGGCCAGCTCCAGGGCCTCGGCCCTGCTGTTCGTCTCCGCCAGGGCCACACGGATGGTCTGGGCTTTCTCGGCCTCCACCTGCAGCAGCTCCAGCTTCTGGCCGGCGGCGGCCACCTCGGCCCTCATGAGGCCGGTCTCGTAAATGAACTGCCGGTTGGCCCGTTCCACGGGTACCAGAAGCAGGGCGGCCGCGGCAATGCAGGCCACGACCACGGTCTCTTTAATTATCCGGGTGCGGCTCCGGGACGTGTCCACCAGCTTTACGTTGAGAGCGGACAGAGGGAAGCTGGCTCTCCCCGTTCCCCGGGGAGGGGCCATCTCCTTCAGGGCAAGGCCCAGATTGACCGCATATTCGGGCAGGGGCAGGTCGGAAGGGAATTCCAGGGGTGGCGCCAGCTCCTCGATGGTGTATTCGACTTTACTCCGGCACAGCTCCACGATGGCGGGGTCCACCGCCAGGCCCCCGGTAAGAAAGGCTGGAATCTCGGGTCCGATAGGAGAGTCCGGATAGGTGCTGCTATAGAACTTAAGCGCCCGAGACAGTTCATGCACCATGTGCTCGACCCTGCCCTGGGGAGTGGTGGCCTCCCGCCGCCATGGGCCCCTATGGGTGACCCGGGGGATGCCGTCCGTAGCCATGATTATCTCAAAACCCTCTGGCTCGAGGTCCAAGATCAGCGCCTCCTGGCGATTCACCACCCTGGCCAGGGCCACCGACTTGGTTTCCACAAGACGGAGGGTGATACCCAACTGTTTCAGCGCCCTGACCTGTTTTCGAAAAAGGTCTCGCGCCACTCCCACCACAAAGAACCCCTGCTCATTTTCGCCGGGGTCGATGGCCTGCCAGGAGAGACAAAGCTCCTCCTCCGGCAATGGCATTTCCCTTATTGCCTCCCGCCGAATAGCCTCCTCATACATGCCCTTGCGCATCAGGGGAAAACTCAGGACCCGGGTAGTTGTCCGCAGGCCGTTGAGGGCCATGATTACCCGGCCCCTTTTTCTCGCACGGGGCTTCAGCAGGCTGGCGATGGCCGAGCCCAGGCTCGCCACATCCATAATCAGGCCGTCTTTAACCGCGCCCGGCTCCAGCGGTCGCGTCCCCCACCCCTGGATCCGCCCACCCTTTACGGTGAGCGTCCTGACACCGCTGCCCCCGATGTTAATGGTAACCGTATCCCTGGAAAACAAGCCTAGCCCCCCTCTTTCCCAGCGGAGGCAGCCGTCTTTGCCCCGGGGGCAGGTCCCTCCTCATTCACCACAAATACGGCGATCCTTATCGCAGCCTTAAAGAAATCGGCGCTCCCGGTGAGGTCCACCCGCCGTATCACCAGATTGCCGTAGGGGCTGCTCTCCAGCTTTTCCAGAAAGGCGGAGACCTGGGCATACTCTCCCCCCACGGTCAGGGACATGGGCGCGACATCATAGGTGTATCCACCCACATTCTGCTTGCTTGCCGGCAGGGACCGCGTGGAGACGACCTCCACCCGGGTCTCCCCGGCCCAGCCCAGGAGGGTGTCCAGGAGCTCGGGGCCGGTAAGGCCACCCTTGGAGGACAGCTCGACGTGGGCGGCCTCCAGGCGGGCCTCAGACTTCTTCAGCCTTTCATTCAGCCCGGAGATATCCGGTGGCCTTAGCGCCAGCCGCTGCTCCACAAGGACCATCTGGACCCCGATGGCAGCCTGCTCATCCCGTTGCTTCAGGTAGCTCAGGCCAAAGTAGCCATAGGCCGCCAAAAAGAAAGCGGCGATAACAAAGCCCATGATAAGCGGTACTAAGTCCACTGCCCCTTTATCGGTCGACAAATCTTTTTCCAAAACCTACTCAACCTGCCAGGAAAATATCGTGACAGTGCCCTGGTTGACCGTGGCGGCGACAAGAACGGTCAGCCTCCCGGCTTTGGCCATGATATCATACTGGGAGTAGGCCTGCACAGGCGCAGTGGGCGAGGTAAACGAGCTGAGGTCTTCTACACCGATCAGGTAATAGACCCATGCCGTGTTCCAGTAGGTGCCCTCGTCCAGGGTTGCCGTAGCCTGGAACACCTGTTGCCGGCTTTCACCCGGGCTGAAGGGAATGCTGGGTGCCAGCTCCCACGTCAGCCGCTCGTTGTCGCCCAGAGCGACGGTTATGTCCGGGTCGGCGGTGGTGACGCCGGTGCTCGACCCCGGAACATAGTTGAAATCCAGCGGAAGCAGGTCCTCAATCTGGTACAGGTCTACCGGCACGGAGTCCACGTTCTCGATATATATAGTATAGGTGAAAGTGGTCTCCCGGCCGATGGAGGTTGAGTCCGGAGTAACGGTCTTCTGTATATCCAGGCCGGCCCAGGTTGAAGCCGCGACCACCGGCGCCGTGGCCCCACTGTACACCTTGGGATTGCCCGTAATATTGGCCCAGCCCTCAGTCACATGGGTCCCCCCGGCCAGGGTGGCCACAGCATCGAAGGTTTGGTCCCTCTCCTCACCGGAGGTCACGGACACAAAGGGACTCAGGGACCACCTCAGCCGCTCACCCCCATCCGGCCCGATGCTTATGAACGGGTCATCGGTGGCGATGCCCCCGCTGGAACCCGGTACGTAGCTGAAACCCGGCGGCAAATAGTCGCCGATGGAGATAATTTCCTCCGATTCCGCGCTCATGTTCCTGATAGTCATGGTATAGGTGAAGGTGGTCTCCACCCCCACCGAAGCCGAATCGGGAGTGACAACCAGAGCTACCGCCACGGGGTCTTCAGGGCCGGACCCCGAGTTCATCTGAGCCACGGTAATGTTGACGGTCTGGCCATTGATATCTTGGGTGTATTCGACCGAAGGGGACCCCGGAGTCAAAGATCCGGCGAATCCGGGATCATAGACCAGCCGCCAGAGGGCGTGCTCCACACCGGCGCCGGCGGAGTAGCGCTCCACGACCAGCCCCTCGCCGACCTGCGTGCTTGTGAGGCCGGCGCTGACCTGGCTGAACAGCGCCCCGCAGATTATGGCCACCAGGAACAGGGCTATCAGAGCCATCATCAGGGCCAGCCCCTGTTCACCTTTCATGGTTCCTCCCCCGGGCCTAACCATTTGACCTTATTTGAAAGCTGGCAACGCTCTCCCGGCTGGTGCCGCTGACCGCGGAGGTTATCCGCACCGTTATGGCGCTCCCCACCTGAGTGAACTCGACACCCGAAATATGACGAGCCACAGTCATCACCTGGCCATCGTAGCTGCGGCTCAGCACCTTTCCTGTCAGGCTGTAGCTGCTGGTGTGGTCAACGGCACCCTCAGCGTATTGGTCCGTCCAGAGTAAGGTCACACCGCTCACCGGGGGCCCCCCATCGACCAGGTCCGTGGTTTGCGCCATCTGGGCATCG
>JAZFUS010000022.1:0-5068 GCA_036447315.1 Dehalococcoidia bacterium | reverse complement strand
GGGCCCAGGGGCGTCTTCTCCCGGGTGAGGGTGACCAGCACCCCCGCCCCCCCGATATCGCCCACCAGGAGGGCCCCCGCGAGGACATCACCCTTGAACACCAGCTTGCGATAGTTTCCTCCCCGGCGGGAGGTCTCGGCCTGGTAGCCGTTGGTGGGGGGAGGCTCGATTACCCCCGCGGAGACGACGGCGACCCCGGCCAGGTCCATGGCGTTGAGCAGGCTGAAGCCGCCGGCGTAGGCCCGCCGGCCCCCGGCCATGTTTTCGCCGGCGGTGCGGCCCATCTCCACGGCGTTGGTCCAGATGCCACTGACCAGGTGGTCCCCGGTGACCACGTCCTTTGTCTCCGCCGCATCCCCGGCGGCATAGATATCGCGCAGGCTGGTGCTGAGGTACTGGTCCACCACGATGCCGCGTTCCACGAACACCCCGGCCCGCTGGGCGAGCTCCGTGTTCGGGGCCACCCCCACCGCCACCACCACCAGGTCGGCATCCAGGCGTTTTCCATCCTCCAGCACCACGTCCGACGGCCCGTCCGCCCCGGCCCGGCGGGACACCTCTCTTACCCCCTGACCCAGGACGACCTCGATGCCCCGGGCCCGGATGGCCTCCCCCACTATCCCGGCGGCGACGTCATCGAGCTGAACGGGGATAATCCGGGACTCCGACTCGACAATGGCCACCTCGAGCCCGCAATGGCGCAGGGCCAGGGCGGCCTTGGTGCCGATGCGCCCCCCGCCAATGACCACCGCCCGCCGGGCGGTACCGGCCGCCTCCCGGATGGCGCCGGCATCCTCCATCTGCCTGAGGTAATATACGCCGGGGCCCTTCAGTCCCTCAATGGGGGGGTGGATGGGGGAGGCTCCCGTGGACAGGAGCAGTTTGTCGTAGGTCAGCTGCTCGCCCCCGGCCAGGGTCACCGTCCGGTGCCGGACGTCTACGTCCGTGGCCCGCTGCCCCAACCTCACCTCGACCCGCTGTGGGGTATGGGTCTCGTCCCGGTGCAGGGACTGCCGGTCCCGCTCCCCCTCGATAACGTAGGGGATGAGGGGCCGGTAGTAGGCCGGCTCGGCTTCATCGGAGATTATGTTGATTTGACCGCCGGGGTCCCGGGCCCGGATGGCCGCTGCCGCCGCGTTCCCGGCGGCGCTGTTGCCGACGATAAGATAGAGCATGGCCGTTACCTCCCCCCGGGCGGGGCCAGGGCGGCCTCCACCTGCCGGCGACGGGTGGAGGCGAACTCGTCCGCCTCGGAGAAGACCAGGGCATTGGTGGGGCAGGAGTCGACGCAGGCGGGGCTCTCCCGCTCATCGCAGAGGTCGCATTTGGCTGCCAGCCAATTACCCCCTCGCTCCTGGCGGCCGATGACGCCGTAGGGACAGACCATGATGCAGGTCCAGCAGCCGATGCATTTCTCTTCCTTACGCCTTACCGCCCCGCGGTCATCCCGCCACAGAGCGCCGCTGATGCAGGCGTTGAGGCAGGGGGCATCCTCGCAGTGGCGGCAGACGATGGGCACCGGCTGGTCGGGAACATACTCCACGAACAGGCGCTTCTTGGGCCGGTCGGCCTCCATGGAGGCCGCCACCAGCTCCTTGGATACCGAATGCTCCACGGCGCAGGCCAGCTCGCAGGTGTGGCATCCGGTGCAGTGATCGAGCCGAACAAATATCCGTTTCATCCCTATCCTCCATAAAGAGCCATACCGCCGTGGACCCGGTCCGGGCCATACTCCAGGGGCGGGCCCGGGGTTGACCCGCGGCTAGACGGATAGCCCTAAAAGTTTGCGCTTGCTCTTGATGTCCTCTATCAGGCCCAGGGCCGCTTTCTCAGGATCGGTCTCCACATAGGCCCTCCCCCCGGTAATGGAGGGCAGGTCCTGGGTAAGCACTTTGGTGACCACCGGGCTGCCCAGTATCCTGGGAGCGGGGGCCAGGTGCACAGTCAGACCCAGGGCCAGGAAGAATGTGCCAATGGAGATGGCCTTTTCCTGCACCAATTCCGGGGCGGAGCCGGCTACCGGCAGCTGGCTGATTTTGATATCCAGCTTGGCGGCCAGGGCGGCCAGCAGGTCGGCGATGCGGCAGTTGTCCAGACACGACCCCATATGCCACACCGGCGGCAGCGCTCCCCCCAGCCCCGCCGCCTCGCCCACCGCGGTGAGGACCGCTTTCAGGCCGTCCGAGCAGTATTTCCCGGCGGCCTCAGTGTTCATAAACCCGGCCTGTCCCAGGATGTGGGCGGTGCAGCCGGTGGTGACCACCAGCACATTGTTCTGGAGCAGCACCTTGGTCATGCGCTCCGTCATGGCCGTATCCCGGAGCTTCAGGCTGGGGCACCCCACGAAGCCTACAGCCCCCAGGATATTGCCGTTCACGATATTATCGATTACCGGCTTTAGCGGGTCCTTGGCGTCGACCTTTTTCAGAACGTCGATAATGGCTTCCACGGAGAGGCCGGCGATGACGGTGGACTTATATTTAGGTATGTTGACCCTGGCTTTGTCCCGCCGTTTATACGCCTCTATGGCGGTCCGCACGATCTCCTGGGCCTTCTCGTCGGCGTTATCGTGATGGAACTCGATGTGAGTGGCGCCGGGGATTTTCACCATGGGGTCGGTGGTAACCATGGCGGTGTGGTAGCAGCCGGCCAGCTCCGCCGCATGGGGCCAGATGCACTGAATATCCACCACCATCTCATCCACCGCTCCGGTGACCAGGATAAGCTCGGACTGGAGGTTGTGGCCCGCCATGGGGACGCCGTGGCGCATGGTGAGCTCATTCCCCGTGCAGCAGACGCCGACCACATTTACACCCTTGGCCCCGGCCGCTTTGGCCTCGCCCTCCATCTTCCCGGCCCATTCCAGGACCTTCTCTGAAAGGAGGGGATTATGGCCGTGGACGGCCAGATTGACCGAATCAACCTTCAGCACCCCCATATTGGCTTCCACCTGTACCGGCTTGGGCACTCCGAAGAGCACATCCTGCAGGTCGGTGCCCATGTACAGTCCGGCATAGCCATCGGCCAGACCCATGCGCAGCAGGGCCAGAAGCAGGTTCACCGGGTCGGCATCGTTGCCCATGGAGGTGCGGTGCATGGCCTCCTCCAGCTCATTATGTGGATTGGAGAACAGGATACCCAGGTCCTTCCACATTTCAAACTCTTTTTTGGGTGCCCGGAGCTTGAGCCAGGCCATGGGCTCCCCGTCCTGCCTTCCGAAATCGTTAAGGGCGACGTCGGCCACATCCACGGCCACCGCTTTTATATTCCTGCCCTTGGTGGCGATGCCCAGTCCCTGGGCCAGGGAGAGGAGTTTGGCCTTGCCCTTGATTTCATATCCTTTGACCTTGCCCTCGCCCACCTGCTTTAAGAGCAGGGCGACATGGCGGGCATGGCCCATGTGGGAGGCAGCGCCGCCCACACACTCCCGCAACAGGTTGCGAGCCACTATGGTGTCCGGGCCGGCCCCGCAGACACCCTCCTGGGGGCCCTCCCCAAAGGGGTCGATGCGACAGGGGCCCATATAGCACATGCGGCAACACGTACCCAACTCGCCGAAACCACATTGAGGCTGCATCGCCGCCAGCCGGTCCCGGCCGGTGACCAGCCCTTCGGCATGCGCTTTGTCCAGGAGCTCCCGGTCGCCCGGGGCCATCAGGTCATGAGCATGAACCATTTTACCTTCTCCTTCCACCATGTCGTTGCCTGGGCAACATTTTTTCACCGAAAGCGGCCGGCCTGGAGGGCCCGGGCCGTGTTAAAGAAGGCCCGGGATGCCGGGTCCCCGAATCTGTGCTCGAACCTCGCCATAACGGACAGCGCCCATTTTAAGAACCCCTCCCGGTGCCGGCGGGGGCCCCCGTGGTGGCCGCAAAGGCGGCGGTCCTGGCCCTGGCCAGATCTCCCAGGACCTCGTCGGTGGTCCGGACATTGAAGAAAAAGAGATTGCCATAGATGTCCAGGGAGATAGTGTGCCCTGTCTCGGTAAAGCTGGTGGTGGCGTCCCTGAGAACGATGGTCTTGAAGCCCCGGTCGCAGGCCTCTATGGAGGTAAGGTAAACACAGCAGTCCGTCTCCACCCCGGTAACCACCAGGGTGTCCAGGCCGTCCTTCACGAGGAGTTCCTGCAGCCCGGTGGTGGCGAAGGCCCCACAGCTCCGCTTCACCAGGACGGGCTCTCCGGCCCGGGGCGCCACCTCATCCCTGATCTCGAACTCCTTGTTTCCGGGCAGGCTCCGGTGATAGTTGATCTTGGGATAGGTCCAGCGCCAGGTTGGAGGCACATCGGAGAGGTCCTCCTTCTCGGCCCCCATGGTGGTATAGATAACCTTCAAGCGGCTTTCGCGGAAGGAGGACAGCAGCCTCTGCATGTTGGGGATCACCGTGGTGTCGATACGGTCGTAGAAATACCCCGGCTGCTTGAGGCCCACCCGGGCAAAGGTCGGTCCCACCCCGTAGTCCCGGTGGGCGCACACGTAGTTCATATCCAGGACCAGCAGGGCGGTCTTTTCCGGCACCACTTCCCATCGTTGCACCACGGGCTTGAGGGCCCGCATGAACCGGTTGTCCCGCCACAGTGTCCCCAGGTCACCTGCTCCGAAGGGTTTGGGCATGGCGCTCTCCCTCTTCCCGCTCACTCTCTCGCGCGGTTTGTCTGGTGAGCCTATAGTTCCCCGTTACAGGTTGCTGCCAGGTATTCCCATATGAACTTGTGGGGCTATGTTATGCTCCTTCCTGCCGGCTGTCAAGGGCCGGGCGGGGCCCGAAAGCAGCGCCGGGGCCGTCCGTTTACCCCCCGATGTTGACAAAGGAAGCGGAGCTATTTAAAGTGTCCATTATCGGGCCGTGCCGATACCCGGCGGCGCACGGTCCCGCACCGTGAATCCCGATGGAGCGAGGGACCTGTTATGAAGCTGGAAGGCGACATTGCCCTGGTCACCGGGGCGGCGGCGGGCATAGGCCGGGCCATCGCCCTGGAGCTGGCGAATGAGGGGGCCTGTGTGGCGGTTAACGATATCGACCTGGACGGGGCCGAGCGGGTGGCCGCCGAAATAAAGGCCGCGGGCCG
>JAZFUS010000021.1:0-6139 GCA_036447315.1 Dehalococcoidia bacterium | reverse complement strand
CTGGCCCATGAAGCTGCTGGATAGCCTGCGGGTAGCCTTTACCGCGCTATTCGCCAACAAGCTCCGCTCCGCCCTGACCGTGATCGGCCTGGTGGTGGGGGTGAGCGCGGTCATCATCCTCATGTCCCTGGGCCGGGGCATTCAGGCCTTTATCACCACCCAGGTGATGGACCTGGGGTCCGATGTGATCTTTGTGATGCCGGGAAGGCCGGCGGATAATCCCATCACCGGCATGATGGCGTCCGTGGGCAGCATACGCACCCTGACCTGGGAGGACGCCCAGGCCATCGAGCGCTCCGCCGATGCGCCCGCGGTAGAGGCGGTAGCCTCTACCGTAACCACCTTTGTGGAGGCGGTGGCCGGGCGGGAACACGTGATCAGCGAGCTGGATGGGATCACCCCCAACTTCTCTAAGATAATCAATTTCGATGTGGCCGTGGGCACCTCCTTCGATCAGTCGCATATGCAGACCCGGGCCAATGTCACCGTCCTGGGCCACAAGGTGGCGGAGACCCTCTTCAAGGACTCCCTTCCCGTGGGCCAGTACATAAAGATAAACGGCATCAGGTTCCGGGTCATCGGCGTGCTGGAAAAGAAGGGCAACACCCTGGGAATGAGCCAGGACGAGGTGATACTGTTGCCCATGACCACCTTCTTCTCCAGGATAAACCAGCAGCTCACCTCCCAGGGCCAGCACAGTCTGTCCAGCATGGTTATCAAGGCCACCGGCCCCGATAGCGTGGACGCTGCGAAAAAGCAGATCACCGATATACTGCGTCAGAGGCACCGCCTCCAGGACGATGAGGACAACGACTTCAACATCTCCACCCTGGAGGATGTCCTGTCCATCGTGGGCACCATCACCCAGGTGTTGACCCTGTTCCTGGCCAGCATAGCCGGCATCTCCCTGCTGGTGGGGGGGATTGGCATCATGAATATCATGCTGGTCTCGGTAAAGGACCGCACCCGGGAGATCGGCATCCGCAAAGCGGTGGGGGCTAAGCGAAGGGATATCATGGTGCAGTTCCTCATCGAATCGGCCACCCTCAGCCTGAGCGGGGGGGCCATCGGCCTCCTCATAGGATGGATCGTGGCCCAGGCCATCACCATAGCGGGCCGGGACTTCGGCATTGCCGCCGTCATCTCGGCGGATATCGTCCTCCTCTCCTTCGGGGTGGCGGCGGGTGTGGGGATCTTCTTCGGCATCTACCCCGCTTCCCGGGCCGCCCGCCTGAACCCCATCGAGGCCTTGAGATATGAATAGGGCGAGGGGCGTCCCCGCCCGTTTTGCCGGGCACATAATCATGCAATTGCGGGAGGTAACATGACTCTCATCCAGGCGATTATCGTGGCCCTGAGGGGCCTGACCGTCAACAAGATGCGTTCCTCTCTGACCATGCTGGGCATCGTCATCGGGGTAGGCGCCGTCATCTCCCTGATGTCCATAGGCAAAGGGGCCGAGGCTGCCATCACCACCCGCATCGAGGGGCTGGGGACCAACCTTCTCTTCGTTCGCCCCGGGGCGGTGACCGACGGCCGGGTGAGGTCCGATCTGGGGACCAGGGCCTCCCTCACCATGGAGGATGCCAAGGCTATAGCCGATATCCAGAGGGCCCCCTCCGTGGCGCTGGTGGCCCCCCAGTCGACGACCCGCTCCCAGGTCCTGGCCGGCGGCCTAAATACGCGCACGCAGGTGGTGGGCGTTACCCCCGAGTACCAGGAGGTGCGTAAATCCGATGTCGCCTATGGCGAATTCATCAGCCGGGCCGACCAGACCAGCCGGGCCAAGGTGGTCGTCCTGGGCTCCAACGTGGCCGAGCTTCTCTTCGGGGATTCCAGCCCCCTGGGCCAGAGGGTCAGGGTCCAGCGCTACCAGATGAAGGTTATCGGGGTCCTGGAAAGCAAGGGGGGCAGCGGCTTCGGCTTCTCCGACGACGTGGTGCTGATACCCCTATCCACTTTTCAGACGGGATTCAACCACCAGCGCACCTCCCGGGGGGAACAGGTGGTGCAGGTCATCAACATTCAGGCGATGGACCAGGACCTCATGGAAGCAGCCAAGTTAGAGATCACCGACATCCTCCGTGAACGGCACCGCCTGGTCGGGGATGACGACTTCTTTATCACCAGCCAGGAGGACATGATCGGGGCGATGACGGACATCACCGATATGATGACCATGTTCCTGGGCAGCATCGCCGCCATCTCCCTGCTGGTGGGGGGCATCGGCATCATGAAAATCATGCTGTTCTCGGTCACGGAGAGGATCCGGGAGATCGGTATCCGCAAGGCGGTGGGGGCTAAACGGCGGGACATTCTGGCCCAGTTCCTTATCGAGGCCACCACCCTGAGCCTCACCGGGGGTTTGATAGGGGTCATCCTGGGTTGGGTTACTTCACGCCTCATCAGCGGCCTGAACATAGGCGGTCAGCCCTTTGAGACGGTGGTCAGCCCCGGGATTGTCCTCCTGGCCTTCTCGGTTGCGGCAGCCATCGGGCTCTTCTTTGGCATCTACCCCGCCTCCCGGGCCTCCCGCTTGAACCCCATTGAGGCCCTGAGGCATGAGTAGGGTTTAACCCTTTTTCCACAGCCAGTACTCCAGGCTGTCCACCAGGGCCTGCCAGCTGGCCTCGATGATGTTGGCGGAGCTACCCACTGTCCGCCAGTCCTCATCCCCATCGCGGGATTCGATAAGCACCCGTACCTGGGAGCCGGTACCCGAGGCCCCCTCCAGAATGCGCACCTTATAGTCCACCAGATCCACCACCGCCAGGCCGGGATAGAAACCCAGCAGCGCCTTTCTGAGCGCCGAGTCCAGGGCATTGACCGGGCCGGCGCCCTCGGCGGCGGTATGCACCGTCTCCTCCCCCACCTTGACCTTGACCATGGCCTCGGCCAGGACCTCCTCCGTGCCCGCCCGGGGCTGGCGGCGATGCTTCTCCACCACCACCATAAAATCAACAAGCTCAAAGCTGGGTTTATAATCGGGTTGGGCGCGGTGCAGGAGCAGCTCAAAAGAGGCTTCGGCGCCATCATACTGGAAACCCCGGCTCTCCAGGACCTTTAACTCCTCCAGCACCCGGGTTGCCTCTTTGGGCTCGAGCTTCAGGTTGAGACCCCTCTCCCGGGCCTTGTAGATGATGTTGCCCCTGCCCGACAGCTCCGAGACCAGCACCCGCTTGATGTTGCCCACCAGCCCGGGGTCGACGTGCTGATAGCTCTCTTCCCACTTCATCATGGCCGAGACGTGGAGCCCCGCCTTGTGAGCGAAGGCGCTGGCCCCCACATAGGGGAGGTAGACATCGGGGGCCAGGTTGGCGATCTCGCTGACGTAGCGGGAGGTCTCGGTAAGCCTGGCCATCTGCTTATCGGTGAGGCAGGGAATGCCCATTTTGAGCTTCAGGGCCCCGATGATAGAGCACAGGTTAGCGTTGCCACAGCGTTCGCCGTAGCCGTTGATGGTGCCCTGGACCTGTGTGGCGCCGGCGGCCACCGCCGCCAGGGTGTTGGCCACCGCCAGCTCGCCATCATTGTGGGCATGGATACCCAATGATATGCCCACCGCCCCCTTTACCGCCTCGACCACCCCACCCACCTCCTGGGGAAGGGTGCCGCCATTGGTATCACAGAGGACGGCACAGCCGGCTCCGGCCTCCGCCGCCGCCTGCACGGCCTTCAGGGCATACTGGGGGTTCGACTTATAGCCGTCGAAGAAGTGCTCGGCATCGAAGAAAACCTGCAGCCCGTGGGACTTCAGATAGGCCACGGAGCTGGAGATCATGGCCAGGTTCTCCTCCAGGGTGGTCTCCAGCACCTGGGTGGCCTGGAGGTCCCAGGCCTTGCCCACAATGCAGGCCGCCCGGACCCCGGACTTTACCAGGGACTGCAGATTGCGGTCCCGGGAGGGCTGGGTATGGGGCCGCCGGGTGCTGCCAAAGGCCACCAGGGTCGAGTTGGCCAGTTTCAGGTCCCGCGCCCGGACGAAGAACTCGGCATCTTTGGGGTTGGCCACGGGCCAGCCCCCCTCGATAAAGTGGACGCCCAGGTCATCGAGCTTGCGGGCGATGCCGAGCTTGTCCTCCACCGAGAAGGAGATGCCCTCCCGCCCGGCCCCGTCGCGCAGGGTAGTATCATAAAGCTGAACCGAAGCCAACTATTTGCCTCCCCGAACCCCCTCCGCCACCAGCTCGCCCATCCCCCTGGTCCCCACCTTATTCTTGCCGGGCTCCATTATATCATAGGTACGATGGCCGTTATCCAGAGTGCGGTCGACGGCCTCCTCCACGGCTCTGGCGGCGTCCTCCATGCCAAAGGAGTAGCGCAGCATCAGGGCCACGCTGAGGATGGTGGCGATGGGGTTGACCAGGTCCTGCCCGGCGCGGCTGGGGGCGCTGCCGTGGATGGGCTCGTACAGCCCCTTTATGGCCCGGCCCCCCGCCCCGGGCGCCCCGGCCAGGCTGGCCGAGGGCAGCATGCCCATGGAGCCGGCCAGCATGGAGGCCTCATCGGTGAGGATATCGCCGAACATGTTCTCGGTAACGATGACATCAAACTGGGTCGGCTGCTGGATGAGCCTCATGGCGCAGGCGTCCACCAGGATGTGCTGCAGCTCCACGTCGGGATACTCCGGGGCCAGCTCCACGGCTATCTCCCGCCACAGCCGGGATGACTCCAGGACATTGGCCTTGTCCACAGAGGTGAGCTTCCGCCTGCGGCTTTGGGCCAGCTCGAAGCCCACCCTCAGGATGCGCTCGATCTCCTTCTCGGAATAGGCCAGGGTATCCACCACCCGCCGGCCGCGAGCCGTCCGCCACTGCTTCTTGGGCTTGCCGAAGTAGAGCCCCCCGGTGAGCTCCCGCACCACCACCATGTCCACGCCGGTGATGACCTCCGGCTTGAGGGAGGTGGAGTTCACCAGCAGGGAGAGGACCTTGACCGGTCTGAGGTTGGCATACAGGCCCAACCCCTTGCGCAGCCCCAGGAGCCCATCCTCGGGGCGCATCCGGGCCTGGGGGTCATCCCACTTCGGGCCCCCCACCGCCCCCAGGAGCACGGCCTGGCACCTCCGGCACGTCGCCAGCACCTCACCGGGGAGGGCCGCGCCATGATTATCGATGGCCACCCCCCCGATATCCCCGAAGCGGAGAAGGAACTCGTGGTCAAACCTTCGCCCCACCGCATCCAGCACCGCCAGCCCCTGCTCCACCACCTCGGGACCGACGCCATCGCCGGGAAGGACGGCTATTTCAAATTGCACTTCTTATCTCCCCGCCTTGATCTTCTCTTTGGTATATTCCACCAGGCCTCCGGCCCGGATCAGCTCCAGCATGAAATCGGGATAGGGCTTGGCTTGATACTCCCCACCCCGGGTGAGGTTCCTGATCCGGCCGGTGTCCAGCTCCACCTCCAACTCGTCCCCCGCGTCGACCGCCGTGACCGCCTCCTCACACTCCAGGATGGGCAGGCCAATGTTGATGGCGTTCCGGTGGAAGATGCGGGCAAAGCTCTGGGCGATGACGCAGGAGATGCCCGAGGCCTTGATGGCCAGGGGGGCATGCTCCCGGGAGGAGCCGCAGCCGAAGTTGGTGGAGGCCACGATCATATCCCCGGGGCGGACCTTTTCCCGGAAGCCGGGGTCCAGGTGCTCCATGCAGAACACGGCCAGCTCCCCGCCATCGGTGAGATTCAGATGGCAGGCGGGGATGATGGCGTCTGTATCCACATCGGATGCGTATTTGTGTACCTTACCTTTTAGCTTCATATAGTCACCTCACCCCCTGTCCCCCTCTCCTCAAGGAGAGGGGGAAATAAGTTACATCCGGGGGACACCCCCGGAAACCCCCGGCAGGGAGGTCTCCCTGCACCCTCGCCGGCCGGGTCCCCATTCAAACCCGTGATGACCGGTATCCGACCATACCTCTTTGCCGTCGCTTCCTCTGCAATAAATTGACCCCGTCAAAATATTTCCTCAGGACCCCCGATTTTCCCCAGGACGGCGCTGGCCGCGGCCACCGCGGGATTGGCCAGGTATACCTCGGATTCCGGGCTCCCCATGCGGCCCACAAAGTTGCGGTTGGTGGTGGTGACGGCCCTCTCACCGGCGGCCAGCACCCCCATGTAGCCGCCCAGGCAGGGACCG
>JAZFUS010000020.1:0-2080 GCA_036447315.1 Dehalococcoidia bacterium | reverse complement strand
GGGTAGGGGGCGTTTATCATTCCAGCGGCAATATCTGAAGCCCCAGGCTCTCCATGAAGGACTCTATCCTGTCGCGGACCTGGGCCTCGTCGAACTCCCGTTTGTCCGCCATGTTCCCCTCGTAGGTCACCACCGGGACCCCGGCATCCAGCATGGCCAGCCGGGTCTCCAACTGGTGCTGGGCCATACCCTCACAGCCCCGGTTGAGGTGGAAAACCACCCCCTGGGCATGCCAATCACGCGTCAGGCTCAGGTGCTGGTCATTCTTGGCCGGGGCCCAGTAGCAGCCGTCCCCCACCACTCGCCTCAGGATCTTTTGCGCAAAGTAGCGAACGGCATCGTCCCGGTTATTGAGCGGGATACTCAGCTCCCGGGGGGTCTTGGCGGCCTTCCAGGTGGCGTCGGGGCCCATATCGAAGTGCCCGGTGAGGCCGAAGCAATACTGGCAGGCCACGGTCACCGCGCCATACTGCTCCATATAGCGGAAGATCTGGAGGAGGAACCAGGGAGGCATGCCGTCGTGGATGAGGCGGCACCTCTCGGTGCCCAGGGCGGCGATTCCCCGGTCCACCCGGTCCTGGACCTCGTCTCGAAGCAAGCGGTGGAACTCCAGCGCCTCGGGCTGCCATTTGAGCATACCGGAGGGCAGGTAGAGGGAGAACATGGACTTCATATCCAGAGGGGCGGGAACGGCCTGGTTCAGGATGCACGTCTCGGCCCACAGGGAGCCGATCTCGGACTCGATGTGAATGGCCTCGATGAATTTCTCATCATCGTACTGCCTGCCGGTGACCTTCTCCATCCACTCGATGGCGTCCCATATCTGGCCCGCCAGGTATTCGCCCCGCTCCTCCAGCCGGTGCCCGGGGGCGTGGTTGAGCAGGTCTATGCCGAAGTAGGGGATGCCGAACTGGTCGTTGACGGTCTGGTACCACTTGGCGTGGGAATCGCAGTTGTGCAGGGTGAGGCAGAAATCGGCCATGGGGAAGCGGCCGCCGAAGAAGTTGCGGTCCAAGTGCATGGAGCCCAGGTAGTTCCGAAAGTAGGAGCACATATCCCGGGAAAAGCCCAGGGACTCCACGGCTTCGGAGCAGGCCTGGGAGAAATCGGCATCGGTGGACACCGAGGCGCCATAGGGCTCTCCGGAGAAGAAGACGAAATCGCCCAGGCCGGCGGGCAGGATTACGATCTCGCTTAAGCCCCCGGTGACCAGGAGCTTGCCCTCTTCCCGGGCCCGGCCCACCTCCCTGTAGTGGTCGAGCCTGAGCTCTTTGCACCTTCTCCAGGTCTGCAGGGGCTCGGTTTTCCAAAGTTGTTTTTGCATGGGACTGCCACTTCCCCCTGTACCGTGTTACCGGCGTACCATGAGTGATTATCCCCTAGAGCGGGTCCGGCTGTCAAACTGAATGGGGACCCGGCCCGGCATTGACTTGAGGGCCAAATGACGTATGATTGGGGGTACTATGGCGTCTGAACCGCAGGGAGCTCTATCCGGGTTGAGGGTGGTGGAGTGGGCACAGATGGTGGCCGGCCCCTACTGTGCCAAGCTGATGGCCGACATGGGCGCCGAGGTGATAAAGGTCGAGCCCCCCAGAGGGGGCGATGAGGCCCGGAGCCGGGGGCCCTTTCTGGGGGATGCGCCGCACCCCGAGAAGAGCGGCCTGTCCCTCTACCTCAACACCAACAAGCTGGGCATTACCCTGGACCCGGAAACCGCCACCGGGAAGAGGCTTTTTAAGGAGCTGATAGAGCGGGCCGATATCCTGGTGGAGGACCAGGCACCCCGTAGACTGGAGGAGCTGGGGCTGGGCTATGGGGCCTTGAGCAGTATAAATCCCAGGCTCGTCGTTACCTCGGTAACCACCTTTGGCCACACGGGCCCCTACCGGGATTTCAAGGCCTACCCCTTGAATACCTTTCACAGCGGCGGCGAGGGCTATATGACACCGTTTGCCCCCTTAAGCGACCCCCTATCGCCGGGCCGCCCGCCCCTCAAGGTGGGGACCTACACCGGGGAATACATAGCCGGCATCGGCGCCGCCGGGGCCACCCTGGTGGCCATGACCTTTCGGGAGCGGAG
>JAZFUS010000019.1:0-3590 GCA_036447315.1 Dehalococcoidia bacterium | reverse complement strand
GGGCCCCGACCAGCCGGTCCACACCCTTTTGGGCCGCCCCCAGCCCCTCCTCCGAGTAGGTGAGGGGGCTGCGGTAGTGGGAGCTGAGAACGAAAAGCCGTATGGCATCGGGTCCGAACCGGCCCAGGGCATCCCCCAGCGTGACCAGGTTTCCCAGCGACTTGCTCATTTTCTCGGAGTCCATGCGCACAAACCCGTTGTGAAGCCAGTATTTGGCGAAGGGGGCCCGGCCGGTGAAGGCCTCCGACTGGGCAATCTCGTTCTCGTGGTGAGGGAAGACCAGGTCCTGTCCCCCGCCGTGGATATCCAGGGTCTCTCCCAGGTGCCGCAGTGACATGGCGCTGCACTCGATGTGCCATCCGGGGCGGCCGGGGCCCCAGGGGCTATCCCAGGAGGGCTCACCGGGCTTGACCCCCTTCCACAGGGCGAAATCCAGGGGATACTCCTTGTCCTCCCCCACCTCGACCCGGGCCCCGGCCAGCATCCCGTCCAGGGTGCGGCGGCTGAGCTTGCCATACCCGGGCGCGTTTTTCACCCGGAAGTAGACATCGCTCCCCACCGCATAGGCAAACCCCCTGTCCACCAGCCCCCCCACCATGTCGATGATCTGGTCGATCTCCTCGGTGGCCCGGGGATAGACATGTGCCCGCATTATGTTAAGCTTGTCCATGTCCTCGAAATAGCCCTTGATGTGGCCCTCGGCCAGGTCCCGGGGGGAGACGCCCTGCTCCCCGGCCCGGATGATAATCTTATCGTCGATATCGGTGAAGTTCTGCACGTGGCGCACCCGGTAGCCCCGGTATTCCAGGTAGCGGCGGATAACATCGAAGATGACATAGCTCATGCCGTGGCCGAAGTGGCAGGCATCGTAAGGGGTGACCCCGCAGACGTACATGAGAACGGGATCACCCTGGGGCTGAAACTCCTCTTTTTGCCCGGAGAGAGTGTTGTAAACCTTCAAACGCGAGCCTTTCCACCCTCCGGACGGGCGTCCTGAAGCGACCCCTCCAGGAGGGCTACCGCCATGGCCGCCATGCCCTCCTTCCGGCCCACAAACCCCATCCCCTCCCCCGTCTTGGCCTTGACGCCGACCTGGCCGGCCGCGATGCCCAGGGCCTCGCCCAGGCAGGCCCTCATGGTGTCCACATGGGAGGCTATCCTGGGGGCCTCCGCCAGCAGGGTGGTATCCACATTTATCGTGACGAAGCCCGCCGCGCCCACCATCTCCCCGGCCCTCCTGAGCAGGACGAGGCTGGAGATATCCTTATATTGGGGGTCGGTATCGGGGAATTGCGCCCCGATATCGGGAAGCCCCGCCGCCCCCAGCAGGGCATCGATGACGGCATGGATGATAACATCGCCATCGCTGTGGCCCTGGAGTCCCCACTCAAAGGGCACCCGGACACCCGCCAGCATCAGGGGGCGCCCCTTCTCCAGCCGGTGAGCATCATAGCCGATGCCGATGCGCAAATCAGTTCCCTCTTCCTCTGAGGATAGCCTCGGCCAGGGCCAGGTCCCGGGGTGTAGTCACCTTGATATTTTCATAGGAGCCCATAAAGACCCTTACTTCGTGGCCCGCCCGTTCCACCAGGGAGGCATCATCCGTGACATCGGCCTCCACCCGGCGGTAGGCTTCATCCAAAATATCGAATCGAAACACCTGAGGGGTCTGCACCGCCCACAGGCGGTCCCGCTCCGGGGTATCCACCACCAGGTCCTGGCTTACCACCTTGATGGTATCGGTCACCGGTACCGCCGCCACAACCGCCCCGTGCTTTCGGGCCGCCTCGATCCCCCTGCGGATGACATCGATGGGGATCAGGGGACGGGCCCCGTCATGGACGGCCACGAACCGGCACGAAGAAAGAAACTCCAGCCCCCGGGCCACGGAGTCCTGGCGCCTCCGGCCCCCGGCACAGACCCGGACCACCTTGCTCCAACCCCGCTCCACGGCCAGCCGCTTGGCCTGGTCCAGGCTCCCCTCCCTCACCACCAGCACGATCCGGTGGACCTGGGGGCTGTTCTCGAAGGCTTCCACGGTCCAGGCGATCAGGGGCGCGCCCAAAAGCGGTGCGAAGACCTTGTCCACCCCCTCCATGCGGAGGCCTCGGCCGGCGGCCACGATGACGGCTCCTACCTGGAGCTGGCTAGTCCTTTTCGCCCCGGTCACGGGAGACCCCGTTCTTGACTTGGGCGAAGATCATGCGGCCCACCGCGGTCTGGAGGACCCGGGTGACCACCACATCCACCTTATTATTGAGATATTTTCGGCCGCCCTCCACCACCACCATAGTGCCATCGTCCAGAAAGCCCACGCCCTGGCCGAACTCCTTGCCCTCCTGGATAATGCGAAGCTCCATATCCTCGCCGGGAAGGACCACCGGTTTTACCGACGAGGCCAGGTCATTGAGGTTAAGGACCTGGATGCCCTCGAGCTCCGCCACCCGGTTCAGGTTGAAATCCGTGGTGATAATGGCGCAATGCCAGTTGCGGGCTACCTTGATCAGCTTGGCGTCCACCTCGTCGACATCGGGGAAGTCGGCCTCGGAGATCTGGATGGGCACCTCGGACTCCTTCTGAAGCCGGTTCAGCATGTCCAGGCCCCGCCGCCCCCGGCGACGGCGCAGGGGATCGCTGGAATCGGCGATATGCTGAAGCTCCTGAAGGATAAAGCGGGGGATGACAAACTGGCCGGGAATGAAGCCGGTATGGCTGATATCGGCGATGCGCCCATCGATGATGGCGCTGGTGTCCACCAGGAGCTGTCGGCGAGAGGCATTCCTCTCCCTCCCCCTCCTGCTCCCCGATGAGGGGGAGAGCCCCAGGGGCTGTGCCAGGTCACCGGCCCGCAGCGTCACCAGGGATATGCCCAGGTAACACAGGAAGATGGTCACCGCCAGGGGCATGATCCTGCCCAGGAGACCGGGAAGTTGGAGCAGTGGGACCGTGATAAGGGCCGAGATCACCAGGGCGCTGGCCAGGCCCACCATTCCCGCCAGCATGGTGAGTGTGGGTATCTGGTTTAGCTCTCTCCACAGCCACCGGTACGGATGAGTAGTAAGGTAGGGTGTAGCCACAAACCCCACCGCCGCCCCCCCCAATACGAAGCCGAGAATCCGGAATTCACTCCCCGGCAGGCCCCACCCCAACCCCACCAGACTCATAATGAAAAGACCAATAAAACGGAAAACAAGATCGGTACTCATGAATACGATACCCCCAGATAGATGAATAATTCTGTGACACGGGCCTCATCCGAATAATAAATCCTCCCCGCCCCCCGGATACCGTTTCACTTTATCACAATACCCGCAAGCTGTCAAAGACGAAGGGGGCCTCCGAAGTGGAGGCCCCCATATTGACAGAAACACCCACCCTCCGCGCCGGGGGCCCGGTTACCGGACAGCGGCTTTCTCCTTATCCGCGGGTTTCTTCTTAGCCGCTTTCTCCTTAGCCGCTTTTCCAGCGGTGAAGGTCAGGCCCTCATCCCCCACCTCCACCGCCACCTTCGTCCCATCCTTGAACTCTCCGGCCAGGATGCGGCGGGACATGGGGTTCTCGACATGGCGCTGGATGGTGCGCCGGAGAGG
>JAZFUS010000018.1:0-14548 GCA_036447315.1 Dehalococcoidia bacterium | reverse complement strand
GTCTATGCCGTAACCCGTATCCTGGACCTCCACCACCAGGAAGTCGCCCTCTCCCCGGGCCCTCAGGGTGATCTCGCTTCCCTCGGGGGCGAACTTGGAGGCATTGCCCAGGAGGTTGAGCACGACCTGGCGCAGGCGGCCTTCATCGGCCCAGACCAGGGGGAGGGTTGCGGGCAGGGCCAGTATCAGGGACTGCCCATGCCCCGAGGCCACGGGGGCCATATGGTCGCCCGCCTGCTGAAGCAGCCCCAGCGGGTCCACCTGCCGGGGGTTCAGCCGGAGCATCCCTATCTCCCCCCGGGACAGGTCCAGGAGCTCATCGATCCGGTTGTTCAGATTGGAGGCGCCCTGGTTGATATTCCTGGCCAGGCTTAAGAAGGGCTCCTCATGGAGCTCTTCAAGAAGTAAATCGCTGGAGGCCAGCACCGGGGTGAGCGGGGTCTTCAGCTCGTGCACCAGGGCCCTGGTAAACTCCGCTCTCCGTTTTATCTCCGCCTCCAGCTCCTGCCGCAGGCCTCTCTCCTGCTTGTAAAGCTCCTGTAGCTTTGACTCCGCCTGCTGGACCCGGGCCATGGCCTTCTCCAGGTCCAAATAGGATGAGGCGATAACCTCACTCTGCTCCCGGTAGGCCGCCAGGAGCTGCTCCCGCTCTTCCTCCATCTCCCTGCGCGCGGTGACGTCCCGCATGATATGCACCAGGCTGAGCACCCTGCCCTGGGGGTCCCGCACCGGGTCCGACCGCAGATGGATCCAGTGGTTGCCCAGGTGGGCCTCCTGCATCATAAGATCATTGGGCCCCCCCTCATCCCTCCCGCGAACTGCGCAGCACTCCGCTATGGGCTCCTCCCGGCCGTGGATGGCCTCATAGCAGTACCGTCCCACCAGCGCCTCGGGGGTGGTATCCAGCATCCGGGCCATGGCCGGGTTAGCCCGCAGGATGCGGAGCTCGGGGCTGAGGATGGCCACCCCGTCACCCATGGCGCCGAAGGTCTGCTCCCACTCCCGCCCCGCGGTCTCCACCTGGCCATAGAGGTGGGCATTGGTGAAGGCCATGCCCACCATATTGCCTAAGGAGGCCATCATTCCCACCTCGGCCGGAGTGAAGCTGCGCCGGGGACGGGAATAGCCCGTAATCACCCCCACCACCCTATCCCTGACCCTCAGCGGGAGATAGACCGCGGACTGGAACCCGGACCGCCTGGCATGGGGCACAGTGGACCTGGAGTCGTGGAGGAGGTCCTCCACCACCAGGGGTTCCCCGGTCTGGACCGCGATACCCGGTAAGCCCTGCCCCACCCTCACCCTGGGCTTGATATGCCTGGCCATCTCCCTGGGGATGCCCTGCTGGCACAACAGCACCAACTCCCCGGAGGCCTCATCCAGGTTTCTGATGGACCCGGCATCGAGCCCCAACACCCCGAGGGCCTCCCTCAGGGCCAGGCTGGAGACCGCCTCCAGGTCCAGCGACTGGCTCACCGCCTGGCCCACCTGGTGGAGGGCAGCCAGCTCCTCAGTACGTCTTTTCTGCTCCTCGAAGAGCCGGGCATTGGCCATGGCCATGCCCACCATGTTGCCCAGGCTTGCCATCATCTCCAGATCAGCCGGGGTAAAAGTGCGCCGGCGAAGGGACAGGCCGACAATCAACCCCACCACCCTGTCCCTCACCCTCAGCGGGATGCCCACATAGGACATAAATGATTCCGGCGCCACGCTGTAAAAGGTCCTGGGATCGTGGGGGAGGTCCTCCACCACCAGGGGTTTGCCCGTGGCCATCACAATGCCCGCCAGGCCGCGGCCCGGCTCGCGCCGGGGTCTGGACTGGATCTCACTCACCAGCTCCCGCGCCATGCCCTGGTGGCTCAGCACCACCAGGTCCTGGGCGGCCTCATCCAGGTGCCTGATAGTCCCGGCATCCAGCCCCAGCACCCTGAGGGCCTCCCCCAGGGCCAGGGCAGAGACCGCCTCCAGGTCCAGCGACTGGCTCACCGCCTGGCTCACCCGGTGAAGGACCTCCAGGCCCTGGCTGCGCTCCCTGATCTCCACCTCAGCCCGTTGGCGCTCAGTGGCGTACCGTATGGAGCGCACCAGCAGACCGCCATCCACGCGGCCCTTGATCAAGTAGTCCTGCGCCCCCTCCTGCACCGCACTGATGGCCAGCCCTTCATCGCTTAAGCCGCTCATCACCACAATGGGCAGGCTCGGAGCGGCCGCGGCGATCTGGACAACAGTATCCAGGCCATACCCATCGGGCAGCGACAGGTCCAGCAGAATCACGTCGAAACGGTCCTGGGCCAGGGACGCCAGCGCCTCGTCCAACCGCCCGACATGCGACAGGTGGAACTCAGTTTCGCCCGCTTCGGCCAGCATTTCCCGCACCAGGCGGGCGTCGGCGGGATTGTCCTCGACCAGGAGGACCTTCATCAATCCATCTCTCATTTTAAGTCCATCCGGCGGCGATTTCACGACATGAAGCCGGAGATCCCCTTTCGGAGTCATCGGGCCGGGAAAGACAGGATCTCCGCCCCCCACCCGGCAACCCCTCCCCACATCCCGGCCTCCACCCGGTCCCCTATCGAATCCATGCCCTTCCCCTGGGCGCCGCCCCTTGCCAGGCCGGTGCGCCCCGTCCTATAATGCCCATAATGAACAATGAGAGCTTGACCAGCGGGGCGTTGGCGCGCAATCACCGCTGGGCTGGGGCAATGGATATGACATCGTACCTGTGGCAATCGGCAGGCACGTTCAGGAAATGTACGGCTGAGAAAATTTCCTTTATGCTCCTGTGTCAGCTGGACATGGCCCTGACCCTTTTTGCCCTGTCTATCGGTTTCCACGAATTAAACCCCTTGATTCGGGACCTGGCCGACGCACCCGTTCAGTTTTTACTGGTCAAATCCGTCATTCCCTTTTTCATTGCGTGGCTTACCCCGGGCAGGTTCCTGCTGCCCTCCATCGGCCTCCTTACCCTGGTGGCGGGATGGAACATAAAGGAACTGCTCCTCTGGCTGGTCTGAGCCCGGTCCCCCCCATCCTCCCCACCGAAAAACCCGGAGGCGTCTCGGCCGGCCGCTCCCTCATCTCAATCTGAATTTCCCCTCCGGACTCGGGGGCTTGAGTCCCCCGGCGGGCTGCTTTAAGCCGGCCCGCTTTTTATTATCGGTTCCCCGATCCAATACTTGCGGCCATCCCGGGCGGCCATCCCGGCCGGACCCCACGTATGGGCTGGTTGCGCCCAGCCCCACCGCCACCCCCCAAGCCTGGGTTTCTTCCCCTTATACCCGTATATATAAAAGGAAGAGACCGTTTTTCCGCGCCTCCACGCGATCGGAGGCAGTATCCACCCACCCCTTACGAGGCGGAAGCCCGAGGCTGTGAGACCCCTTTCTATGATGATGTCACATTCCCCTGTCGGGGCAATGGGTACTAGGGCCCAATTTTACCGGGGTAAAGCCCCAACCGGTGCTGGCAGAAACACCCAGGGATACCAGGAAGCAATAACACACCAAAATGGGGGGTGCCTCGGTGCCCTTCGGCAGCTATAGGAGGTAGATTAGGAAAGGAGCACATGGAGAGCGGAGGCTGTGTTAAGACGATTAGCCTTGTGGTATGCCAGGGGCCAGAGAGGGATCACCGGTCTGGAGACGGCCATCGTCCTGGTAGCATTCGTGATGGTTGCCTCGGTCTTTGCCTACGTGGTACTTTCGTCCGGGTTACTGTCCACGCAGCGGACCAAGCAGGCCGTCCATGCCGGGCTGGCTGAGACCTCCAACGTACTGTTGCTCAAGGGCAGCGTCCTGGCCCTGATGTCGGGTGGCTACGTCACCACGGCCTACCTTTCATTGGGCACCCTCCCCGGGGGCGAGGGCGTTGATTTCACCGATACCTCAGGGGGGCTCAACACAGTGGTCATATCATTTAGCGATTCCTACCAGCAATACCCCTCCCTGAGCTGGACGTTGACCAAGATGTCCACCCTGAATACGGATAATATCCTGGACCCCAGCGAGCTGTTCCAGATCACGGTGGACCTCACCGTCGTCAACACCGGCGCCGCCAACGACTCGGAGAAACTGGGGGTGAATCACAGGTTTTCCCTGGAGGTAAAGCCACCCTCCGGGGCGGTACTCACCATTACGCGGACCATACCGGCCCGGGTTAGTTCACTGATAAACCTGCATTAGGAGGTAATTATATGGAAAACCCCATAATTTGTTAGACCGTAGAGACACCATGAAAGGCCCCTGTGAGACCCATAAGATATAAAGGAAGGAGGTGACCATGACTCGCAAGGAGAGTGACTATTCTGGCGGGACCAGATCAAACACTGTTAAGAAAAAGGAGGGGGAAACAATGATGAAGAGGTTAATAAACCAGGTTTTCAAGCCTATACACCGGGAAGAAAGGGGCATAACCGGCCTGGAGACAGCCATCATCCTCATCGCCTTCGTGGTGGTGGCCGCGGTGTTCGCCTACACCGTTCTCTCTGCCGGGCTGTTCTCCTCGCAGAAGGGCCAGGAGGCGGTCTACGCCGGCCTGGAGGAGACACAGAGCACCCTGGAGATGAAGGGGGCGGTCATCGCCAAGGACGGCGAGGCGTCCCCAAACAACGTTATTGACCAGATCAGCTTCACCGTGGTCAACGCCCTGGGCGGTGAGGCCATCGAGTTCACCGCTCCCACGGATACCGCCCAGGACGGCCTGGCCGACGCCGGCAGCGCCAACAAGGTCGTTATCAACATGGTGAGCAAGAACTGGCAGGTGGACAACATCTACTGGTCGTTCAGCGCCATCGGCAAGGATGACGGCGATGCCCTGCTGGAAGATGGAGAGCAGTTCCAGATAACCCTCGGCCAGACCGACGGGACAGGTGACCTGGAGGATGCCCTCAGCGCCAACACCCTGACGGCCACCGAGGAGTTCTCCATCCAGGTAGTTCCCCCATCCGGAGCTACCCTGGTCATCGAGAGGACCCTACCCGCGGTGATTGACGACATAATCAACCTGAATTAGGGATCAGGGGAAGGATGGAGAAATAGAGGAAAGGAGCAAGGGAACAATGATCAAGAGACTACTGGGCCGGATATTCCGGGAAGAAAAGGGCATAACCGGCCTGGAGACAGCCATAATCCTGATCGCCTTCGTTGTGGTGGCCGCGGTGTTCGCCTACACCGTACTCTCCGCCGGGCTGTTCTCCTCACAGAAGGGCCAGGAGGCGGTCTACGCCGGCCTGGAGGAGACGCGAAGTACCATGGAGATGAAGGGCAGCGTGGTAGCCACCGGCGTGTCGGCGATCAACGACAACGACGCCCCGCTGGGCTGGATATCCAGCGATACCTCCAACACCGTGATATCCAGAAACACTACCGCGGCGACCGTCAAAGAGGGCAACGCCTCTATGTTGGTAGCCGCCTCCGTGACCAACTCCCAGAACGACTACGTGTATCACCCCATGCCGGCCACGGACATCGCCACCGCCGACAGCCTCTCCTTCTGGGTCTATTGTGATGACTCGGACTGTGATACCTCTGGGGACCTGGTGTTCTGGGCCCACACCACCTCCACCATCACCAGTGGGCAGAGCTTCAGTGTCGGCGGCATCACTGCCTCGACCTGGACCAGGATCAACGGCAGCCTGGGCTCGCCCGTAACCGGTGCCCTCTTCTTCGGGTTAGAGTACACCCAGACAGAGGCGACGAACATCTACATCGACAACGTCACCATGACCGTCGGCGGTGTGGGTTACGGCGGTGTCGAGTACCTGTTGAGCGACGCCGACTATCCCGTGGGATATGTATCCAGCGACACCTCCAACACACCGGCCACCAGAAACACCACCTCCGCGTCGGTCAGGGAGGGTACGGCGTCCCTGTTGATCACCACCGATGCATCGGGGAATTCCACGGGTGACTACGTGTACCACGCCCTGGCTTCGCGGGCATTCACCACCTCGGATACCATCAGTTTCTGGATCTATTCCGGCACCGCTCTGGCATCCGGGGACGTGGTATTCGATCTGGACAGCGATTCCAACATCAGCGATTCCACGGCCTTCATCAGTGTCGGCGTCGTTACGGCCGCAACCTGGCTATACGTAAGCGGAACTCCCGCTGCGGGCGTGACCGCCACCTTCTACGGCTGGGAATACACCGGCGACGCTGTGGAAACCATCTACCTGGACATGCTTCAGGGACCGGTTCCGGCCAGCTCCCGGACCAAGATGCCGACCTCCTATGCCGATTCCCTCACGCTCACCGTGGTCAACGCGCTGGGCGGCGAGGCCATCAACTTCACCCCCACCGTCGACACCGACGCTGACGGCATTATCAGCGACGAGTCCACCAAAAACCACTATCTGACCGTCAGCTTGATAGACGAGTACCAGAACGTTACCGACCTGGCCTGGACCATGACCGCGCTGGTGGGCGACGGGGATGATCTGCTGGAGAGCAACGAGACCTTTCAGATAACCATTGACCTCAAGGCGGTGAACCTGGGGGCCGGCACCATCACCAAGAATAGCAAAAAGTTGGGCCCCCGCCACATCTTCACCATGGAGATCAAGCCCGAGAAAGGGGCCACCCTGTCTATCCAACGGAGGCTGCCGGGGGTGGTGACCCTTGTCAACGACCTGCAGTAAGAGGCCCTGTAAGGGTTGCGGCGGTATTATTCACCTCCGCGACCCGGAGCCAAAAAAGATCGAAATCAGAAATCAAGAGTCAACAGAAGGGAGGAAGAAACCAATGATCAAGAGATTGCTGGGCCGGATATACCGGGATGAAAAGGGCATCACCGGCCTGGAGACCGCCATAATCCTGATCGCCTTCGTGGTGGTGGCCGCGGTGTTCGCCTACACCGTTCTCTCCGCCGGGCTGTTCTCCTCGCAGAAGGGCCAGGAGGCGGTTTACGCCGGCCTGCAGGAGACGCGAAGTACCATGGAGCTAAGGACCGGGGTTTCCGCGTACCGGCTCCTCAACGCCAACCTATACAAAAGCACTGGCGCTGCCTCCGTTAGCACGGAGACGGCCTTCATTAGCCGGGTCGAGTTTATAGTGGCCAGCGCCCTGGGCGGTGAGGCCCTTGACCTGAACCCGTCCTACACCGGCAATGCCACCGACGGTATTTCGGCCAGTGTGCCCGATGCGCACACCACCGTGATAGCCGTGTTCGACCAGAACGTATTCCTCACCGACGCCGCCTGGACGGTGACCTTCCTGGGCCAGGACAACGGCGACTTTATGCTGGACTCCGGGGAGAACGCCAAGATCACCGTCTGGTTCATAAATAACGACGTCGGCACCTACAAACTGGGGGCCAGTGGCAGCACGGCTTTCTACTCCGACGATGAGGACATTGCGGGAGGGCTCTCGCAGCTGCTAACCACCAACGACGAGTTCACCGTACAGGTGAAACCGGAGAGCGGGGCTTCCCTGACCGTCGAGAGGACCACGCCCGCCTTCCTGGATACGGTGATGGACCTGCACTAAGTTTCGCTCCGGGCTGGGGGCAGGGGCCAAAAGCCCCTGCCCCCGCCGGAGGGGAAAATGGTTGTTCTCTCTCAATCGAATGCTGTGGGAGATTGGAAATGGCCGGATTGATTTTTAGGGACCGCTTTAAACCCTTGAAGGAGCCGTCCTGTGGACAAAGTTGTAACCACAGCTCTGCTGATGATAGCCGGTGTCGTGGGGGCCATTGTAATTTTTAATACCGTATATCCAATGCTTACTCGCTCAAGCCAGGCCATGGTCAGTATGTCCGATACCATGGACGACCGGATGAAAAGCCGGATAAACATCGTCCATGCGGCCAACGAGTCCGACCGCCTGACTGTCTATATCTGGATAAAGAATGTGGGAAGCTCACGCATCGTGGCCATCAAGGAGAGCGACCTGTTCTTCGGACCGGAGACCGACTTCGGCCGGATCCCCCACGTGGATGACGCCGGAGGCGGCAAGCCCAGCTGGGACTTCGCCATAGAGAATGACACCGAGTGGCTGTCGTCGGCCACCGTTAAGGTTACGGTGACCTACACCTCTGACCCGGGTGCCGCCACCTACTTCGTAAAGTTCATCATACCCAACGGGATATCCGATGAGTATTTCTTCAGCATGTGAGGGGAGGGACCTGTGGAGACCGCAATCATCTCAGTCATATGCATAGCGCTCCTGGTGCTGGGCTGGAGCACCATGTCCCGGAACTACATCTCATCGGTGGACAGCGCCACGGTGGAGCTGGGGCTGATGACCGAGAACTCGAGAGAGATCGTGAGGACCGACCTCTCCACGCTCACGGCAACCCAGCCCTCGGCGGACCTCCTGGATGTAACCCTGCGCAACACCGGGCAGGTTAAACTGGGGAGTTTCGATCGGTGGGATGTCATCGTTCAATACACCGATTCCGGCGCCACCTATTACGTAAAGTGGCTCACCTATACCACGGGCGTCCTGGGCGACAACGAGTGGAAGAAAACAGCGATCTACGTTGGCGGCACAACCGACGCGGAGGTGTTTGAGCCGGGCATACTGAATCCGGGGGAGGACCTGAAATTCCAGGTGAAGCTCAACCCAACGGTAGGAACGGGCACCGACAACCTGGTAATCATCTCCACCCCCAACGGCATCGCCGCCTCCATAGCGTTCACCGGATTCTAGGCCGCGGGAGCCGCGAGCCTCTCCGGGCTCCTTGGAGGGACAACACAGGAAAGGAACCACAAAGTTGGGCAAGCCCACCGATAAGTCAAAAAAGCCGGCAGAGCGATCGGGGAAAAAGACCGCGAAGAAGAGCAAAAACCGGTTCCTCAACTTTGACCTGCTCTACCAGCTTTCATATATGGCGGTTATCTCCCAGGCGGGGGTCCCGCGCGACCGCATGTTCGAGCGGGCCGCCACCCTCAAGACCGGTCCGGCCGATTACTTCAAGCGGCTTGAGCTGGCTCGGACCCGGTTGGGATACGATTATGCCACCGCCTGCCGGGTGGTGGGGGATGCCGCCGAGGAAGAGGAGATGAAGGGGCTCCTCCTGCGCCTTTCGAGCTCCCTTCTCTCCGGGGAGCCAGAAGCCACATTTCTCTCCCGGGAGGCGGAGGCCATGGGGCATGCCTACGACAATGACTATGACAAAAAGATCGACATCCTGAGGAAGTGGACCGACTCCTATATTTCCCTCATCCTGGCGGGGGTACTGGTGGTCATCGTGGGCATAATCTCGACCATGATATGGCCCATCGAACTGGTGTTTATCCTGGGGCTGGTGACGGTCTCCGTGGGCACCACCGCCCTGGGGGTCTGGCTGATATACCTGATGGTACCGATGGAGAGAGTGGTACTGTCTAAACCAAGCTCCACAGAGCAGAAACTCGCCCGGAAGATGCTGATGTACCTTGTCCCCCTGGCTGCGGTCGCCTGTGCCCTGGTCGTGCTGGGGGGGGTGCCCAACGGCTGGATCATGCTCACCGCCGGGGTCCTGATTCTCCCCATAGGGCTGGTGAGCCACTGGGATGACCAGAAAGTGACCAGGCGAGATAGCGAGATGGGGGGCTTCCTGGGGTCCCTGGGTGGCGTCTGCTCAGCGGTGGGGACCACGGTGAAGGATGCCCTGGGCCGCATGGACCTCGACGCCATTAATTTCCTGAGGCCCCAGGTCAAACGGCTGCACACCAGGCTCCTCTCCGGCATCGCACCCCGCCGCTCCTGGGAATATTTCATCGCGGAGACGGGAAGCGAACTGGCCAACCGGAGCGTGAGCATGTTCTACGATGCCATAGAGCTGGGGGGAGACCCGGCGAAGGCCGGATACCAGGCCTCGCTCTTCGCCAACAAAATCACCCTGCTCCGGGCGCAAAGAAAATCGATATCATCATCTTTCGGCTGGCTCTCCCTCGCCATGCACGGCGCGATAATCGGGCTCCTGATATTCATCGCCGAGGTCATAGGCATCTTCGGAGAAATGGTGGCCACCGCCCAGGAATCGATGCCGGCGGTGACGGACGGTCCCGCTATGGGTGCCTTCACGACCTTCAATATGGCCGGCCTGGACATCATGACCAGCCTGGTGTTCCCCCTGGTCGTGGCCTTCACGGTGGGCAACGCCATGGCCCCCAGCATAGTTGACGGGGGAAGCAGGCTTAAAGCCATGCGCAACATGGGGTTCACCCTGGGCCTTTCCGGCTTTTGCCTGGTGGCGTTCCCCTTTATAGCGAAATCGTTGTTTGCTTCCATCACGATCTGAGGAGGGGAAATGGACGCGGAAGAGAGGATGAAATCGTTGGAAGACGAGTTCATGGAGGAAAAGGAAGAGATACAGAAAATCCTTTTGGAGATCCGTGCTTTTATAATGGAGGCCCAGTCCCCACTCAGGTCGGACACAAATGATCGATAACCACGCTGCCCGGGGTGATTCCCGATAGAGGAACAATATTCATGGAACTAGATAAGAGAATAGAGGGGCTGGAAGGTGAATTTAAGCTCATCAAGGGGGAGCTGAAGGGGACCCTCATGGGCATACGTGACCTGCTCCAGACCATCGAGGTGCCCCCCTTTGGAGGAGAGCCCAAAGTCAATATTGATGTGTCAAGCCGATCCTCGGGATCGGAGCCGTCGGGTATGGGTTCCCCCGGGGGCGCCCCACCGCCGGCCGATTCAGCCCCCCTTATGGAGATGGCGCCTGAAGGGCCGGCCCCACTCCAGGAGATGCCCTCCCAGGTGCCGGCGCCAATCCAGGCGATGCCCTCCCCAGGGCCGGCGCCGCTGAGTAACCTGCCCCTGGAAGAGGCGGCCCCGCTGGACGAAATTCCCCTGGAGGAGGCGGCCCCGCTGGGCGATTTTCCCCTGGCAGGCCCGGCCCCACTGGGCAATACTCCCCTGGCAGGCCCGGCCCCGCTGGGCGATGTCCCCCTGGCAGGCCCGGCCCCACTGCGCGATGTCCCCCTGGCAGGCCCGGCCGGCTTGCCGGATGTGCCTCCCGAAGCGGCAGGCCTGATCCCGGAGGATATCCCCGACGGGTCGGCCCCCTTCCAGGAGATCTACAGCTCACCCCAGGATGAGGTTTCGGACCTGCCTGAAGACCCGTCCCCCCCACTGGCCGGATCCCGGCAGCCTGAGGAGGCCGGGGGCGGGGGACCAAGCGAGACGCGCAAGGAGGAGATGATGACGGGGAAAGGAGAAGGGGGCCAGTACGTTTCACAAGCAAACCTGTTCGCCAACCTCATCTGCTGGGTGGCGGCGGCAAAAAAGGAAATTGGCGATGAGCTGCTGCCCGCCTTCCTGGACGCCTATGGCATCGGAGAACAGCTGCCCCGCCAGTTAAGGGAAAGCATCCTGCACCTGGCGGACATGATAGAGCCGGGAACGGTCAAAACGGACAAGGCCAATATCTGGAGCCGGTTGATGCTGGAGCTGCACGGAATCCTTGCCGGCGGCGGCACGGCGCCCAGCGGCTGGAGGCCGTTCCTGAATGGTTCTGAGAAGGCCGAAGAGGATGCCGACGGAAACGGGCAGGAGAACCGGCCCATAAAGCTGAAACTGGCCCTGCCCACCGGCGACGGCTCGGAGAGAGAGTTCAGCATTTCCCTGACCCCTGAGCCGAATGGAGATGCCGACCAGGGCAAGCCCCCCCCGTCCGGCGGGACCGGCCGGAAAAATGGAGATGCCGACCGGAAGAAGGTTCCCCCGTCCGGCGGGGCCGGCCCGAAAAAAAGGAAGAGCTAAAGACATGAATACAGAAGCAGCAAAGTCCAACGTCCTGGCTACCGGCGTCCGGGAGGTGGACGAGAAACTGGGTGGAGGCATTCCCCTGGGCTCCCTGGCCCTTATTGAAGGTCACTCGGATTCCGGGAAGAGCGTCCTGAGCCAGCACCTGGCCTACGGTGCCCTCCACTATTCCCAGGTCGGCGTGGCCTACTACACCACCGAGAATACCGTCAAGAGCCTGGTGAAACAGATGGATTCCCTGGCTATGTACACGCTGGATTACTTCTTGACCGATCGGTTCCGGATCTACCCCCTATCCCTGAGGGGCGATTGGAAGGACACGAAGCAGCCCTTCAGCTATCTGACAAAGCATTTCGCCAGCCTCCCCCGGCATTTTCCCCTGATAATCATAGATTCCATCACCCTGTTGGTGGCCCACAGCCTCGCGGTATCCATCACGGATTTCTTCTCGGCGTGTAAAGACACCTGTGACGATGGACGGTCCATCATCCTGGTGGCGCACTCCTATGCCTTTGACGAGGACATGCTCTCCCGCACCCGGTCGTTATGCGATGCCCACTTCAAGCTCAAGCTGGAGCAGGTGGGGGACAGGCTGATAAAAGTGATGGAGGTCCTCAAGGTCCGCGGTGCCGACCGGGCCACCGGGGACGTGGTCAGCTTCGAAGTGGAACCCAGATTGGGAATGCGCATTATTCCCCTGGCCAAAGCCAAGGTCTAGGGCTTTGGCCGGGATAATGTTCGCCGCATCCGGCATTTGCCCGATGGGGCGTCTGGTCCCGGCGGCCGGGATCGTCCGGACAGGAAATCAGGAGGACGACTTGTTAAACGGGCCCTTTGAATTGAAGCCCTGCCCCCAGTCCTGCGGGCATGAGTGTGGCGCCAACCTTCCGGACTGCCCCACTTACCGGACCCTGCCCGGCGAGTTTCAGACCAAATGCGGGGAGAACCTGCACCTGCTGCGCTACATGCACGCGCTTCCGCTGGAGGAAATAGGCATGCCCAATTACCATGCGACCCTCAGTCGCGGCATGAAGGGCACGAAAAACATAAACCTGATCTACCCCACCAGCGGGGAAACCTTCGTCCACATCCTGGCCAACCCGGAAGATATCCGGGACTATTACATCCCCGTGGAACCCAGCGTCGCCGAGGAACTGGACGACAAACTGGATGAGATAGAGACCGGCATCGCCGAATCCGTGGAGGAGCTGGAGGGCATTAGGGACGAGAAGGAGCGAGTTGAAGCCATACTGGACCTCATGGACCGGATGGTTACCGTCGCCGGCTCCAACCCCCAGCCGAATGGCAACGGCAAGTCAAAGGACAACGGCAAGCCAAAGCGCAAAAGAAAGAAAAAAAAGGGTGGGATAGCGGTCACCTCCGTTCAATACGAGGGCCTGCGCTACCTGCTCCGGCGCAAGCTGCAGGGGATGGGAATCCTGGAGCCCTTTCTCGCCGACATCTACATTGAGGACATCTCCATGCCCGGCCTGGGCAACATCTTCGTGGAGCACAACGTTTTTGGCGGACTCAAAGCGGTCATCGGCTTTGAAGCCCATGAGGAGCTGGACAAGTTTGTCATCCAGCTCGCCGAGAACATCAAGCATCCCGTGACCTTCCGCGACCCCGTCGTCGATGCCACCCTGCCCGATGGCTCCCGTATCAACATCGTTTACGGGACCGACGTATCCAAGCGCGGCAGCAACTTCACCATCCGAAAGTTCGCCCCCACGCCCATGAGCGTGATAGAGCTCATCCAGTTGGGAACCCTCAGCTATGAGATGGCGGCCTATCTCTCCCTGATCATCCAGGAACAGATGAACCTCTTCGTGTCCGGGGAAACGGCTTCGGGCAAGACCACCCTCATGAACGCCATTGCCACCTTCATAACGCCCGATTCCAAGGTGGTGAGCATCGAGGATACCCCGGAGGTCCAGGTGCCGCATCCCAACTGGATTCGCGGCGTTACCCGCGGGTCCTCCAAGGGTACCGATGCCTCCGAGGTGTCCATGTTCGACCTGCTCAAGGCCGCCCTGAGGCAGAGGCCCAACATCATCATCATCGGTGAGATCCGCGGTGCCGAGGGGGCCATAGCCTTTCAGGCCATGCAGACCGGCCATGCCTGCATGAGCACCTTCCATGCCGCATCGGTGACCAAGCTCATCCAGCGCATGACCGGCGACCCCATCAATGTACCCAGGTCGTATGTGGACAACCTTAACGTGGTGGTCATAGCGCAGGGCGTCCGCCTGCCGACGGGACAGTCCGCCAGGCGCGTAACCAGCATCAGCGAGATAGTCGGCTACGATTCGATTGCGAATTCATTCTCCTTCATCGAGGTCTTCACCTGGAGTCCCTTTGACGACACCCACTTTTTCAAGGGGCTGAATAACTCCTACCTCCTGGAGGAGAAGATAGCCCCCAAGCGCGGCATCCCCCGCGAGAAGAAAAGCCAGATTTATTCCCAGATAAGGCAGCGGGCGGAGGTCTTGAAGCGGCTCCATGAACAGAAAATCACGAACTTCTATGATGTTTACGGGATCCTATCCAAGGCCTATCGCGAGGGTTATTTCCGCTAGTTTCCGCCCGGAGCCGGCGGTCCGGCGATGGCTGAGTAAGGAAAAAAATGTTTCTGGACTCTTTAAAAGATAAGGTCCCCCAGGGCTTACTGAAGAAGGTCCCCCAGGACCTGCTCAAAAAGGTGCCCGGGGTCTTGACGAAGCAGGTCTCGTTAAAGGGTATCAAGCTCCCCAAAAAGGCCAAGCCCGATAAAGCCGGGGCCGAGCCTGAGGCCGCCCCCCTGGAGACGGGGCCCCCGCCGGAGCCCGTCGCTGAAGGAACGG
>JAZFUS010000017.1:0-2977 GCA_036447315.1 Dehalococcoidia bacterium | reverse complement strand
GCCGAGCTGGGGAAAAAGGTCTTCGGTGACCCAGAGGCCCTCAAGCGGCTGAACGCCATTGTGCATCCCTCCCTTTTGCAGCGCATTCTGGACCGTGTGGAGGAGCAGCGGGGGATGGGGACGAAGGTTGTTGTGGTGGAGGCGGCCATCATGATAGAGGCGGGATGGCAGTCGGTGGCCGATGAGATATGGGTCACTCTGGCCCCGGAGGATACGGTGGTCGGGAGGGTGATGGCCGGCAAGGGGCTGACGGAGGACCAGGTCAGGGACCGCATTCGCTCCCAGATGCCCGTGGAGGAGAAGGCCAAATGGGCCGCGGTGATCGTGGATACCCAGGGCAGCCTGGAAGAGGTGCGGGGTAGGGTTGGGGAGCTGTGGCAGAGTCTCCAGGAGAGGCTTTAGGGGGTTTACCTTTGGATGTCATCGAGCAGATGCGGCTATTTCAGGAGCCCCGGTCCATCGCCCTGATCGGCGCCTCCCGGCGCACCGGCGACGGCGACAACGTGCTGGAGAACCTCATCGCATACGGCGACCAGGGGAAGCTCTATCCGGTTAACCCCAATGCCCAGGAGATACTGGGGGTGAAGGTCTACCACAGCGTCGCGGACCTGCCCGTGGTCCCTGATATGGCGCTCGTGTCCACACCCCGCGATACCCTGCCCCAGGTGGTCGGCGACTGTGTGGCCAGGGGCATAAAGGCCATCACCATCGTCGCTCAGGGGCTGGCCGATGCCGATGAGGAGGGGCGGCGTATTCAGGAGCAGGTGGTGGACATCGCCCGGCGGGGCGGGGCCCGGGTGGTGGGGCCCAACTCCTTCGGGGTGGCCAATGCCTTCATAAACCTCAATACGGCCTTTGTCCCCTTCAAGATGGAGAAGATCCCCGTGGGCAGCATCGCCCAGAGCGGCTTTCTCTTTGGAGGCGCCCCGCGCATGCGGATGATAGGCAAGGGCTTCGACCTGGGCAACGCCTGCGACGTCCATTTTGTGGATGCCCTGGAGTATTACGGCGCCGACCCCGAGGTCAAGATTATCGTCATGTATACGGAGACCATACCGGACGGGCGCGGATTTATGGAGGTGGCCAGCCGCATCTCGAAGAGCAAGCCCATCATCGCCGTCAAGGGGGGGACAACCCCCCTGGGGGCCAGGCTCACCCAGTCCCACACGGGCTCTCTGGCCGGCCAGAACGAGGTGTACCGGGCGGCGTTCAAGCAGGCCGGCATCATCCAGGCCATGGACCTGGATGAGATGGAGGACCTGGTGTACTCCTTCATGTACCTGCCGCCCCTCCGGGGAAGAAGGGTCGGCATTATGACCAACGCCATGGGCGCCGGGGTCCTGGCCGCCGATGCCTGCGGCCGGCACGGCCTGGAGCTGGCCCCCCTGTCGCCCGGGACCCTGAAGAAGGTATCCGAGGTCCAGTTCCCCTGGCTGGAGCCGGGCAATCCGGTGGATATGGGTCCCGCCGGGTTTTCCTCTCATGGCATGTGGGGGGGATACAGGCATTGCCTGGAGGCCCTATTAGACGATGAAAACACCGATGTTGTTGTGGTGATTTCTCCGGGCACTCCCAACGGGGACCCCACCTTCCCCGCTTTCGTGGCCCAGGCCAAGGAGGCCCATCCCGATAAGGGGGTGGCCGCCTGGGTGTTTTCGGTGGACGTGGGTGAGGAGCTGGCCAACAGGTTTATCAACATCGGGAAGGTGCCGGCGTACCGCACCCTGGACCGGGCCATGATGGCCATATCCCGGGTTGTTTCGTATTGGGAGCGGCGGGACGGGGCTGACGGGGCATGAGGGAGCGGCTCAGGGAGGCCCTATCCCGGAGGCAGAAGGGCCCCTGCCTGGTGGCCGGGGAGGAGGACCAGGGGCCCCCGATGCCGGCGGCGGTGCTGCTGCCCATTTTCCGGAAGGGGGACGGCTACCACGTCCTCCTGACCCGGAGGACCCAGGAGGTGGAGCACCACAAGGGGCAGATATCTTTTCCCGGGGGGGCTCGCGGCCCAGAAGATGAATCTCTTGAAGCCACCGCCCTCCGGGAGAGCTGGGAGGAGGTGGGCCTGGAGCCCGGGGACGTGGATGTCCTGGGGGAACTGGACGACATGGTGACCATAACCAACTTCGAGGTCAGGCCCTTCGTGGGCCTCATCCCCCACCCCTACCCGTTCCAGCTCTGCGCCGCCGAGGTGGAGTCCCTGATCGAGGTACCGCTCCAGTTCCTTCTGGACCCCGGGAACTGTCGGGAGGAGACGCACCCCGGGGATAGCAGCCACGTCCACTACTCCTTTGAGTATGACGGCAATGTTATCTGGGGGGCCACCGCCCGCATCCTGAACCAATTCCTCTTTGTACTGCGAGTTTTTGTATTGCGATAATCTTGGGAGCTTGGGCAAGCTTGGTGCTGCGCCCATTGCTGTGCCTCATGAATGTCGGTAGCTTTTTTGCATTGCGTTTTCGTACTGCGAGTTTTTGTACTGCGAGAGTCCTGAGAGCTTTAACTAACCTTGATTAGCGCCCACTGGAATCTATTTTGTAATGCGAAGATGCTGGGAGCCAGGGTGAGCCTGGTTTTGCGCCCATTTTCGTACTGCGAAAGTGTTGGGAGCTTTTTTGTATTGCGTGAATGTTGGGAGCTATAGCATACCTTGATTAGCGCCCGCATTGAGGTTTTTGCTCCATCTCTACCGACCCCCAGCTGCTGCGGCCATCCAGCCGAATACCCGGACTCCGACTTTCAAACCGGACCGGTTGTCGGGGCGGATTCCTCCCCTTTGTCCAGCTCACCCGAAGGCTGCTCACTTCATGCCAACGCCCACATGCGTTTCAACAGCAAGCTTAGCGGGGCCATTTCCAAACTGCGTGCGCAGTAAGTCACCCAGAGCCCTGAGGGCGGCTGCCTGCTGCTCCTTGGTAAATTGGCTCAGCAGCCCGGCGATCGCCGGTGCGGAAGATTGCATAGTGGTCCACAGGTGATC
>JAZFUS010000016.1:0-6620 GCA_036447315.1 Dehalococcoidia bacterium | reverse complement strand
GTTCAGGTCCCTGATGTTGGTGTGGCCCCGATAGAGCAGGGCCTCGTTGGCTTTCATCTGTTTGATGAACTCGGTGGCCTTGTCCCAGTCCCATTTTACCACCAGGCCCAGGAACCAGTGCATGGCGTTCTGCTCTATGGCAACCTTGCCCTTCCACTTGGGGAGGGTGAGCTCTTCAAAGCTCTTGGGAACGTCCGCGGGTTTCACCAGATTGGTATTATACTCGATAACCAGGCTCAAGTAGGACTGGACCCAAAAGCGTCCCTTCTGGTCGTTAATCTCTTTGTCCCAGTTGCTCACATAATACATGGGCATTTCCCGCATGAGGTCGTTCTCCAGCAGGAGCGGTAGATACTCCGGGTCCGCAGTGAACATGTCCACCGTGTGTTTGCCGGCCTTGTGCTCGGCAAAGAGCTTTTCGAACTGGTCATCGGTATTGCCGCGCCAGGTCTCCACCTCGATGAAGGGGTATTTCTTGTTGAACTCCTCGACGATGCCGGCTATCTCCTTGCCACGGCCGGTGGCCCAATAGACCAGCTTACCCTCCTTCTTGGCCCCCTCGATCCATTTGGCCAGGTCCGCCTCATGGAGCGCAGCGGCGGAGGGCGTGGGTGCCGGGGCCGGGGCCGGCGCTGGGGCCGGGGCTGGGGCCGGAGCTGGGGCTGGGGCTGGGGCCGGAGCTGGGGCCGGCGCGGGGGCTGGAGCCGGGGCTGGGGCTGGAGCTGGGGCCGGGGCCGGCTTGGAACAGGCGCCCAGTGCCAGGGTCAGCACCAGAAGAACCACTGATATGCTTAGAACCGCTTTTTTCATCTGTTACCTCCTATGTTTATCAACCGGAAGTATAGCTTACGGTGGCCATGTTCGATGGTCCACGGCATCCCTCCTTTCCTTCCTTTATGAAACAATAGAACAAGCTGTCCTACCGGACTTATCCCTCTTCAGACGGGCACGAATTGCTTCCATAATCCTGGTTGTCACGTCCGTCGCCCTCATTGCAGCTTTATCACCGAGCAATTCTGGGGAGGCAGCCACAGGAAGAGCTTTTCTTCGGGCTTCGGGGCGAAGGAGTGGTGGATCCGCACCCGTATCGTCCGCTCCCCCACCGCCATTGTGCAGTCGTAGACCTCTCCCAAATAAGTTGCCAGTTCCACCTTTCCCTCCAGGACATTGGACTCCAGGCCGGGGTTCTCACGGTAGGTGGTGAAGTTCTCCGGCCTCATGCAGAACATCACCGTTTCTCCCTTGCGGATGCCCTCCGGCAGCGTGCAGTGCCAGTTGCCCAGCACCGTCTCCACCTTCCCCAGGGTATCGGGCGCGGCATCGGTCAGGGCCTTGCCTTCGAACAGATTGGTCGAACCCATGAAATCAGCCACGAATTTGGTACTGGGCTGAGAGTATATCTGGGCGGGGGTTCCAATCTGGGCGATCTGGCCTTCGTCCATGACGGCGATGACATGGGACATGGACAGGGCTTCAACCTGGTCGTGGGTGACGTAAAGAGAGGTTATATTGAGCTCCCGCACCAGCTGCCCCAGCTCCACCCGCATCTGCTCCCGGAGGCGGGCGTCCAGGTTGGAAAGGGGCTCGTCCATGAGGAGCACCCGGGGCTCCTTGACCAGGGCCCGGGCCAGGGCCAGCCTCTGCTGCTGGCCGCCGCTGAGCTGGGGGGCGGGGCGGTTGGCCAGGCCATCCAGCTTGACGCGGGCCAGGGCGTGCAGCACCCGTTCCTTTATCTGCCCGCGGGAAAAACCCATTTTATCCACTGTCAAAGGGAAGGCCACATTGTCGAAGACGCTCATGTGGGGCCAGATGGCGTAGGACTGAAACACCATGCCGATATCGCGCTTGTGGGTGGGTGTGTACTGCTTCTTTTCGGTGCAGCAAACCTTCTTGTCGCCGATGGTAACATCCCCTGCTTCGGGCCGTTCCAGTCCCGCCACACAGCGCAGGGTGGTGGTCTTGCCGCAGCCGCTGGGCCCCAACAGGGTAAAGAAATTGCCGTCGGGCACCTGAAAGCTAATGCCGTCCACAGCTTTTACCTTCCCCCCCCCCACCGGGAAGGTCTTACGCAGTTTGTCTACTTGTAACATCACAAGCCTCCGTTATGCGCGCTGCGCCCCCACCTTGGCCCCCAGGGCGCGCACAGTGAATATGACCGCTACCATAAATATTATGACCATCACGCCCAGGGCGGCGAGGACGTTGGTCTCCCCGCCTTCCCGCATATCGTAGATCAACACCGAGATCACCTCGGACTTGGAGGTGTAGAGCAGGATGGCCTCGCCCAGGGATCTCACGGACACCATGAATATGTAGATCCACGCGGAGACGAGGGCGGGCATGAGCAGCGGCAGGGTGACTTTGGTGAAGGTCCGCCACCAGGAGGCGCCGCTGGTCTCCGCCACCTCCTCCAGTTCTTTGTGAATCTGGAGCAGACCGGCATTGGTGGCCCGGGTGCCATAGGGCATGTACTTGCCGGTGTAGGCTATGATCAGGATCCAGAGGGTGCCATATACCGGGAGCCAGTCCATGAAGGTGAGGTAGGCCCACATAACCGCCAGGCCGGACACTATCCCCGGAATGGCGATGGGCATGAAGGCGAGAATATCCAGTATCTGCCGCCCCTTCATACGGGTGCGCACCACGATCCAGGAGATCACAGCGGAGATGAGCACGATTAGGGTAGCGGCACTGACGCCCAGTATCAGGGTATTGCGTATGGCCCTGGTGGCATTGGGATAGTTCCAGGCGTCTTTATAGTTTACCAGAGACATCTCGGCGAAGCGGTCCAGTGAGGGGACGCTGTAATAGGGCAGGAGAGACATCCAGAGGAGGATGAAGAAGGGGAGGCCCACGGTAAGCAGGAAGTAGGCGATAAAGGACCCCGCCGCCACCCACTTCCACCGTCCCAGATCGATAACCCGGGGGCGGTAGCCCTTACCGGTGACCGTGGCATATTTGTAGGCCTTGGCGGTGAGCTTGTGGTAGATAAGGACCCCGGTGGCGCTGAGGACAATCATGGATACACCCAGGGTGGAGGCCAGGCCATAGTCCTTGGGTACCTGCTGCAGCGCCAGGAATATCTTGGTGCTGAACACCATTATCCCGGAGGGGATGCCCAGAATGGCCGGTATCTCAAAGGCCTCCATGCCGCGGACGAAGACGATGAGCAGTACGGAGATGGTGGCGGGCAGCATCAGCTTGAAGGTTATGCGGCGGGCGGTGGTCAGTATCCCGGCTCCGGATACCGAGGCGGCCTCTTCCAGAGATGGGTCCATGCTGCGGAAGGAGGCGGACATGAGAATAAAGACCAGGGGGGCCATCACCAGCCCCTCCAGCCAGATCATTCCGCCCAGGCTGTGGATGTTAAAGGGGGCTTCCTCCAGGCCGAATACAGCTTTGATAATCACGTTGATGAGGCCGATGTTGGGGCTGAGCAGGAACACCCAGGATATAGCGAAGAGGACTCCGGGCATTATCAGGGGCACCAGGACAAAGGCCGAAGCCAGGTTCTTCATGGGAACATTGGTGCGCTCCACCAGCCAGGCAAAGGCGGTGCCGATGGCGAAGCCCAGGAGGGCGGCGAGCCCGGCGAAGATAACACTGTTTCTCAGTGGGGTGATGATCTTGGGGTCGGAGTAGGCCAGGACATAGTTGCCGGCTCCCGTCCCGCCGGCCAGGAAGGTGCGCCAGTTCTCGCCGTCGCGGAGGCTGACGCCATCCGAGGTCCCGAGCCAAAGGTTCCCCCCACTGTCCTCGGCTATGGCCTGGATAAGGTCGTGGGCCAGGCCGTCGGCCTCGGTTAGGGTGAGCCAGGCATTGCCGTCGTAGCGGCTGGCGCCTCTCTTGGTGCCGAACCACAGGTTTCCCGCACTGTCCTGGGCTATGGCCCGGACGTCGTTGTCGACAAGGCCATACTCGGTGGTGAAGGTGAGCCAGGTCTCGCCGTCGTAGCGGCTGGCGCCCTCCTGGGTGCCGAACCACAGGTGGCCCTCCCTGTCCTGGGCTATGGCCTGGACAAGGTCGTCGGCCAGGCCGTCGGCCTCGGTGAAGGTGTGCCAGGTCTCACCGTCGTAGCGGCTGACGCCGCTCTTGGTGCCGAACCACAGGTTGCCCTCCATGTCCAGGGCTATGGCAGTGACACTGTCGTCGACCAGGCCGTCGTCCTCGGTGAAGGTGCGCCAGGTCTCCCCGTCGTAGCGGCTGACGCCACCCCTGGTGCCGAACCACAGGTTTCCCGCACTGTCCTCGGCTATGGAGGTGACATGGTCCCTGGCCAGGCCGTCGCTCTTGGCGAAGATGAGCCAGGTCTCCCCGTCGTAGCGGGTGACGCCGCTACTGGAGGCGAACCACAGGTTTCCCGCACTGTCCTCGACCAAGTCATTGACACGGTCGTCGGCCAGGCCATCCTTCATGGTGAACTTGCGCCAGTCCTTGCCGTCGTAGCGGCTGGCGCCCTCCCGGGTGCCGAACCACAGATTGCCCTCCCTGTCCTGGACTATGGCCCGGACATAGTTGTCCGGCTCCAGGGCCAGGGGGCCGAACTTGAAGCTGCCCATGAGCAGGACCACCAGGGGCATGGCGACCAGATAGACCACAACCAGCGCCACGAACCCCAGGAAAAATACCTTCGGTTCGCGGGCCGCAAGCAGCATTCTTTTAAGCTGCAAGCCTATCGCTGCCACCTTAAGCCTCCACCAACAATCACACAGGGCTTTGCCCGGTGATTTCCCCTACTTCTTGTATTCGGGGGCATCCTCCATATGTTCGTAGCCGCCATGCCCTAGAAAGTGGTACACACGCGATTGATAGGAGAGGAAAAGGGCCGGCTTTTCGGGATCGGAATTAAAGTGCTGATGGGCGGTATTCACCGGCACGCAGACCACATCCTCCTCCTCCCAGTCCCATCTCACTCCATCCTGGATATCGTAGCCCTTTCCCCCCAGAATCTTGTGCACCTCCTCGCTGACATGGCGGTGCTTTCCGGTCCGGCCCCCCGGTGGTATCTCCTGGACAAAGGCTTCGTAGAGCAGGAGCCCCGAGGGCACCTTGGGGTGGACCAGGTATTTTATCCGTCCCATTCGGGTGTCCTCCCAGGGCAGATCGCCGGCCTTCACCACATGGGGGCACTCTCGCCTCCACGCCGCCTGATCGAAGGTCAGCTTCATGTATTCCTCGTAGGTATCCCTGGGGTCCCCTTCCAGGCCCAGGGCGGCCTTCTGTTCCTCCATGACGCGGCTGAGCTCCTCATCGACCCCGTAGCGGAACTCCAGTCCCTCCGGGGTCTTGTAGCCCGCCAGCTTTTTATCGGGGCCGTAGATGCGCTGGGCATTCTCCGGTATGTTATAGTCCTGATGCAGCTCAATCTGTTCGATGGAATAGAGCCCCAAAAGCCAGAACACCTTGGGTATGGAATAGAAGAGCCGGGCCCCTTCCTCCGAGTAGATATTGAAGTGCTGGTGGTCGCAATAGGTGGGCACGCACATGATGTCGCCGGGCTCCCAGTCATACCGGATGCCGTCGTGGACCTCATAGCCCTGGCCCTCGAGGATGTAGAATATGGCCTCCATGTAGTGGCGGTGCCGCCCAGATTTTTTGCCCGGGAACATGATCTGCTCCAGGATCGCCATGCTGTGAATGGGGGAAAGGTTCTCGGAGGGTTCCAGGTTCAGCCGGGAGTAGACCTTGTGGTAGGCCATGGCTCCCTGAGTCCAGGGGGTCTCATTATATTTGAGCACCCGGGGCAGGCCGGCGAAGTACTTCTTTTCGCCATCCCGTTTCTGCCAGTGCTCCTCGAGGTACCGGTCGTAGATTATCGGTTCCGGCTCTCGCCTGCGCTCTAGTTGCCTTTCCAAATCTCCGGCTACCTCCCCTTGGAGAATCAGGTTCACCCTAGGCTGGACCAGATATGTATAGGAAAGTTTGGCTAAGTGTATGACGAAGGAAGCTGGTTGTCAAGCCTGTAAGGGGAGTTTTTTCGCGAAGACCGAGAAAGACGCGGGCTCCGGCGGATCGGTGAACGCGCACCTTCGAAAGGGGGGCCGATGCCCGAGAGCTTTAGCTATAATCTTCAGGCCACGTGGGGCATGGGGGTGGGGCCCCCCTGCCAGTCCGGGGACACCTCCTTCTGCTCCAGCTCGTTGCCCATGGCGTCGCGGAAGGGGTCGAAGATGAGGGCCAGCCACATGGCGGGCGTGCCGGGCTCGGCGTTGAAGTGCTGGTGCTCACAGCCGTCGGGCTTGACGGGCAGGATAACCAGGTCTCCGGCCTCCCAGTCGTATCTCACGCCATCCACGACCGTGTAGCCCTTGCCCTCCAGCACGAACAGCCCCAGGCCCCCCTGGTGGCGGTGCCTCCCCGAGTTTTTTCGGATATCATGGATGAACATGAACCAGTTGGGGACGCTCACCTCCTGCCAGACCCTGGGATGAAGATAGAATTTTATATATCCCTGCCGGTTCTGCTCCCAGGGAACATCCGTGCCCTTTATCACCACCTTGCCCTGGCTGGCAGCGAGTTTCCTCTCCGCCCGCCACCGGTAGATATACTCATAGACCAGTTCCTCGGGCTCGGGCTCTCTGCCCCGCTCCACTACCCTCTCAACCATGCTTGGCCTCCTT
>JAZFUS010000015.1:0-7678 GCA_036447315.1 Dehalococcoidia bacterium | reverse complement strand
AGGCGTTGGAGATGATGTTGTGCTTGGCGGGGTCGTATTTATCCTCATTCACCCCCAGCACCACCATGAAATCCTCCCCCTTGGAAGGGGCGGAGATGATGACCTTCTTGGCCCCCCCCTTAAGATGGGCCGAGGCCTTGTCCGCATCGGTGAACAGGCCCGTGGACTCCACCACGATGTCCACTCCCAGTTCCTTCCAGGGGATTTTCCCCGGGTCCCGCTCCGCCACCACCTTCACCTTCTTGCCATCCACGATGAGACTATCCTCGGTGGCCTCCACCTTGCCCGGATAGGCCCCGTAGTTGGAGTCCCAGCGCAGGAGATGAGCATTGGTCTTGGTATCCGTGAGGTCGTTGACAGCCACTACCTCCACCGACTCGGGCTGGCATGTAAAAACCGCCTTGAGCACCTGGCGCCCGATACGTCCAAAACCGTTGATGCCAATCCTTGTTGTCATTCCTGCCTCCTTTAGGCTGATTTTACCTGGCTCAAGAGCCTCTGACTTCGCCTCAGCATGTCCAGAAAGGCCTCGATCCGGGTCCTGGTATGCTGGGTGAGCGAGAAATCGGAGTTACCCTCCAGGGTGAGGATGGGAAGCCCTATCCGGCGGCGAAAGATGATGTCCGCGATGCCCCGGTGACAGAAGGCCTGAACGTAGTGGACCACCCCGTCTACCCCCCGCCGCCCAATCTCATGTTCTATGTCCCGCAGCCGGTCGAAAACAGAGTAGGGGTAGGTATAGTTGGCATACTGCTCACCCAGGGAATCCCCGGGGTTGGGCATGGAGAACTGGCGCTGAATCTCGTTAAAGACCACCCGGGCGCCCTGGCGCTCCAGAAAGGGATAGAGGTCCCGGGCGAAGACCGGGGGCACCCCGATGTAGGCCAGGCGAAGCCTGTCCCCAGGGAAAGGGGTACCCTCTCCGGCCCGGGAAACCACCCGCCCCAGCTCCTCCTCGTAGGCCTCATGGTCCCCACCGAAATCGGATGAGGAGACCAGCCAGCGGTGGTTCTCCCCGCCACCGACAAGGCCCTCCCTCCAGGTGAGGTCATCCAGCTCCCGGGCCAGCCGCCGGGCGGGGGCGAAGGAGCTCCTCACCCTCTCGGCCGCTGGGAGGTCGGTGCCCACCCCCCGGGCCAGGGACTCCAGCTCCCGCTCCACCAGGTCCGGACGGGGACTGGAGGGAAAGGCGAAGGGGATAACCTTCGTCCCCTGGAGCCTGAAGACCTCCATGAGCATCAGGGTATTGGAGCAATCGCCGTTGGTGACGCAGAGGACGGTGTCGATACCCCGCTCCTGGACCACCCCATAAATGCCCTTGATCCAGGCACAGCAATTCTGGGGGAAGCCGGCGCGCTCGGCGATGTCGATGAGATGCTCGGGGTCGGGATGGGAGACGAAGACGTTGTTTAAGTCCACGGGCTGAAGGCCGGCTGCCTTCAGCACCTCTATGGGAACCGTGGTAGTGATGCCGATCTCGCTCACGGGCCCGAACCTCTGGAATACAGATGGACCCCGTTCTCCCGGGACACCGCCACCTGCCCCTCCATCCGGAGCCATTCCAGATGGGCCAGGGTCTCGGTGACCGCCACCCTTTTATCCAGGGGGCCCAGCTTCTCCCATGTCCGCCCCGGAACATTCCAGGGTATCTGGCGCGATACATCACAGGCGGTCAGGGTGCCATCCCCCAGGATAGACAAAATAGCCTTGTTTCGCTCCTGGTGATGGCGAAGGATCTGCTCGACCCTCCTCTGAAGCCCCTGATAGACCTTCTCGTGGGCGGGGAGAACAAGGGCCGCCTCCAGGCCTCCCACGTTCTTCAAAGAGGAAATGTAATCCTCCAGGGGATTGTCTCCCGACTGCACATTTTTACTGACATTGGGCGTGATGCCGGGCAGAACATGGTCGCCGGCGAACAGGATCTGCGTCCGGCGCTCATAGAGGCAGATATGCCCCGGGGAGTGGCCCGGTGTCCAGATAACCTCCAGGTCGAAGAGTCCGGTGGATATCGTCTCGCCGCCCTCCAGGCGGACATCGGGCTCGGCATAGGCCACAAAGGGCAGCACCGGCATGGAGGCCATCTGAAGGTCGGGAAGGATATCCTCGGGAACACCATGCTCCCTGAGGTGGACAGCCATCTGCCCCAAAAGGCCCTGGAAGTCCACGTACCGGGTGCGGATGTACTCGGCGTCCCGGCGGTGCAGGTAGAGCGGGGCCGGGGTAAGCTCCTTGAGGCGCCCGGCCAGGCCGTAGTGGTCGGGGTGGAGGTGCGTGACCACGATGTGGGCGATGTCCCCGAAGCCAACGCCCAGCCCCTTAAGCTGCCCCTCCAGGGAGGCGAAGGCATCCTCCGTGTTCCAGCCGGTGTCCACCAGGAGCCAGCCGTCGGTGCCCTGCACCAGGTAGGCATTCAGAAAGCCCAGGGGGTTATCGGGGATGGGTACCTTGAGCTGATGGATTCCGGGGTAAACCTCCGTGGAACCCGTCATGACCGGCTCCCCAGGTTGGGAAAAGCATCCCTACCGGCAAACCGGCCGCTGCTCCCCAGCTCCTCCTCTATTCGGAGGAGGCGGTTATATTTGGCTACCCGCTCCGAGCGGGCCGGGGCCCCGGCCTTGATGAGACCCGTGTTCAGGGCCACCGCCAGGTCGGCGATGGTGGTGTCCTCGGTCTCTCCCGAGCGGTGGCTGATGATGGCCGTCCAGCCCGCGCGCCGGGCCGTCTCGATGCAGTCTATGGTCTCGGTGAGGGTACCTATCTGGTTGAGCTTTATCAGGATGGAATTGGAGGCCCGCTGGGTGATACCGCGGGCCAGCCTGTCCACATTGGTAACATACAGGTCATCACCCACCAGGGTCACCCTCTTGCCCAGGCGCTCGGTCAGAAGCTGCCATCCCGTCCAATCGTCCTCGGCCATACCGTCCTCGATACTGATGATGGGGTAGGTGGACACCAGCTGTTCGTAGTAGTCGACCAGGTCCAGCCCGCTCAGGGTATGGCCGTCCCGGGCGAAGACATATTTATCCTCGCTGTAGAGCTCGCTGGCGGCGATGTCCAGGGCCAGGAAGACATCCTCCCCGGGCCCGTAGCCCGCGGCCTCGATGGCCCGGGTCACCAGCTTCAGGGCATCCTCATTGGAGAGGCCCGGGGGGGCAAATCCCCCCTCATCCCCCACAGTGGTGGCCAGGCCCTTCTCCTGGAGCACACCCTTCAGGGCCTGATAGACGCCGGCGCCCATCCGGAGGGACTCGGCGAAGCTCTTGGCCCCCACCGGCACCACCATAAACTCCTGTACGTCGGTGGAGTCCTGGGCATGCCTGCCGCCGTTGAGGATATTGAACATGGGCACGGGCAGGGTGCCTGCCCCCACCCCTCCCAGATAGCGATACAGGGGGAGCCCCTGATAGGCCGCGGCCGCGCGGGCCACCGCCAGGGATACCCCCAGAATGGCGTTGGCCCCCAGCACCGACTTGTTGGGGGTGCCATCCAGCTCGATCATCCGCTGGTCTATGTCCCGCTGTCCCAGCGCCGACACATCCATGAGGGCCGGTGCGATCTTCTCCCGGATGTTCCCAACGGCCTGGAGCACTCCCCGCCCCCCAAACCGCGCCGGGTCGCCATCCCGAAGCTCCAGGGCCTCATGGGCCCCCGTGCTGGCCCCCGAGGGTACGGCAGCCCAGCCCAGGCTGCCATCCCCCAGCTCGACGTCCACCTCGACGGTAGGATTGCCCCGGGAATCCAGGATCTCCCGGGCCGTGATTCTCTCAATGGTATCCAAGTCTTCCCTCCGAATCCTGCGGCCGGGGCTTCAGGGCCAGAGCCAGGGCCTTTTCCACCGCCTGGACGGGTCCTGAGGCGATGATTATGGACCTATCCTTTCGTCCGTCGCGGGAGAGGGACCAGGTGCCCAGGCCAATCACAGGGATACCGCTCTGCAAGGCATAGGCAATCTCGGTCAGGGTCCCGTAGCTTCCCCCGACGGCTATGACCGCTTGAGCCGATCTGACCACGATGACATTACGGGCATAACCCAAACCAGTGACGATGGGTATCTGGACATAGGGGTTAGCTTCCTCGCGTCCGCTGCCGGGCAGGATACCTATGGTCCTGCCCCCGCCGGCCACGGCGCCGCGGCAGGCGGCCTCCATAACCCCCCCCAGCCCCCCACAGACCACGGTCGCCCCCCGCCTGGCCAGCTCCTGCCCCACCTCCTCCGCCAGCTTGGCCTCTGCCTGAGAGCAATCCCCACCCCCTATGACCGCAACAAACACTTCTCACCCGACCGGTAAAATGCCGGAATCCATTATATCACTCAGATATTGGCTTTGGCAATTCCGGGGCCGGGGAATTGAACCGGTTCATGGCCGTCTCCACCCCCTCCGCCAGGAGACAGACCAGCGCCTGTCCCACCCAGGCCACCGTCCCCCGCACGGCGTCCCTCTCCGCCGTGGTGAAATCGCCCAGGACCCAGTCGATGGTCCCGGACCTCTCTCCCTCCCCGGGGCGGCCGATGCCTACCCGGACCCTGGGGAAATCCCGGGACCCCAGGGAGTCGATGATGGACTCGACCCCGCGGTGTCCCCCGGAGCTCCCCCCGGGGCGCAGGCGGATCCTGCCCAGGGGGAGGTCAAGGTCGTCATGGACGACGATAAGCTCCTCCGGGGAGACCTTAAACCGTTTCATAAGCAGGGCCACCGCCTGCCCGCTGAGGTTCATGAACGTCCCCGGCCTGGCAACGGCCAGGGGGATACCCTCCACCTCGCCCTGGGCCACCCGGGAGCGGGCCAGACGCCGGCCGAAGGAGAGCCCGTGGACCCGGGCAAAATCGCTCACGCAGAGGAAGCCGATGTTATGCCGGTTGCGGGCATATTCCGGCCCCGGATTGCCCAGGCCAACGATAAGTCTCACCGGCTACCTCCCGGCCAGCAGCTGGCGCAGGAAACCCACCAGCTCATCATCCAAAACATTGGCCAGGGAGGAAAGGTCACTGGCCGCGACCACCTGGATAAACCTTTCGATGCGGGGCTGGTGGCTCTGGGCCAGGACCTGGCGCACCGCCTTCCGGCTGAGCCTGCGCTGCTGCTGGCCCAGGGCCCTCTCCAGCCGGTACTGGAAGTCCTCCACCACCCGGCGAGGGAGGGGGGAGGTAGCCCGAAGCCCGCACCGGCCGCACAGGGCCTCCTCATCCAGCGGTACCCCTTTCGCATCCGGGGGGCAATGGGTCAACTCCCCCTTGAGCCGCCCGTGCTCTCCCAGCAGACCGGGGTCCACCGGCACCCCCAGCTCGGGTATGGAATTCAGGTACCCCAGGGCCCTGGCCTCGAGCTCCATCCGGTCCAGTTCGGGGGCCAGGGAAGCGATCTCCTCATGGTAGCGGCGGTGGAAGCCACCGTAGAGAGTGCGAAACCGTCCCTGGAACCAATGAAAACGGTCCAGCAGTCCGGGCCACAGGCGGGGGACCGAAATGAGGGCCCCGGGGTCTATCTGCTCCAGGATGGAGAGCCTGTCTACAGCCATCTCACCCTCGGCCTCCGGCAGCTCCACAGCATTGAGATAATTTTTCACCCCCAGGATCTCCGGGATCTGAGGGGTCAGCTCCTGAAGGTGGCCGCACAGCGCCAGGGCATCCTCCAGGGCCCGGGCCGAGGCAAACGTTGACTCTGCCCGGGCGCAGAAATCGGCGGCATTTCTGGTCTCGCTCAAAGAGGTGAGCCGCTCCAGGGCCTCCAGCGCCGCTCCATCAGCGGTTTTCCCCAGACCGGTCCACAGGGAATAAAGGCCCGAGCGGTGGCCGGGGAGGGCGGACCGCAGCCCCCGGAGCCGGGAGACGAGCCGCTTCTCCTGGGCGATGACGTCCTCGGCGCCGGCCGCGGGCCCGAACCCCTCATCGAGGCAGCGGGCATAGTCCAGGGTCCGGTTCCAAAGGGGCATGTCCCGGGCCAAAGCCAGGATGGAGCCGGCTATGAGGTCGAACCGGCTCCGGTAATCGGGGAGCCCGAAAACCCGGGCGGGGTCCAGAGAAAGGCCCTCCCCCCGGAACAAAATCCGGCCGGAGGCAAAGGCCTCAGACTCGGCAGCGAACAGGCCCTTCGCCAGGCGGCGCTCTATCGGTCCCGGCTCCGGGGGAGGCGCGCCCCCATAGGACGCCCGCTCCTCCCTCAGGGACCGGTATTCTCCGGCCGCCGCTTTGGACCGGGCGGTCGCCCGGCCGGGGAGGAGGACCACCGTCCGGGGGTCGGCCGGCCGCGGGACCCTCTGGGCCCGGGTAAGGAAGACGATGCGGAAGGGGACCTCCCCCTCCATCTCCCCCAGTCCCGCCCGCCAGAAGTCGGCGACGATGACCTCGCCCCGGTATCTCCGGCCCCGGTGCGACACCCTCCAGGGAACGGGCTCATCCCTGGGGAGATCGGACAGCAGGCGCGGCCAGGCCGGCTCCCGGGCTTTTCCCGCGTTTCTTGTCATAGCACCGAGGCTCTCTGCTTCACCCCGGCGCCTACGGTTTCCCCTCGATCAAATCCAGGAACTTCTCCTCGGTCAGGATTTCAATATCCAGGGCCCGGGCCCGGTCCAGCTTGGAACCCGGCTCGGCACCCGCGACCAGGTAATCGGTCTTCTTGGTGACGCTGGAGCCGATGCCGCCGCCCAGCTCCCTGATGGCGGCCTCCGCCCCCTGGCGGGTAAAGGCGGAGAGCGTACCGGTGACCACAAACACCAGCCCTTTCAGCCTGCCCCGGCCCTCCCCGGCCGTCTCCGCGTATTTCATCGTAACCCCGGCCTCGTCCAGCTTTCTGATAATTTCCAGGTTCTCCGGCTGCCGGAAGAAGGTGTGGACGCTCTCGGCTATCTTGGGACCGATGCCGGCTACATTCTCCAGCTCCTCGCGGGAGGCCTTCGCGAGGGCGTCCATGCTGCCCAGGCGGGCGGCCAGGACCTCGGCTATCTCCGCACCCACATGGAGGATGCCCAGGGCGAAGATGACCCGGGACAGGGGCCGCCCCTTGCTGGCCTCGATGGCTTCCAGGATATTGGAGGCGCTCTTATCCGCCATCCGTTCCACTCCGGCGAGCTGCTCCGAAGTCAGACTGTAGTAATCGGCCGCATCCCGGACCAGCCCGGCCTCAAAGAGGGCCCGGGCCAGCTTCTCACCGATCCCCTCGATGTCCATGGCCCCCCGGGAGACGAAATGCTCCAGGCGCTGGATAACCTGGGCGGGACAGGAGGCATTGGGACACCGGGCCATGGCCTCCCCCTCCGGCCTCACGGTCTCGGTCCCGCAGACGGGGCAATGGGTGGGCATGACAAAGGCCGTTTCCGCCCCCGTGCGCCGGCCGGCCACGGGGCCCACCACCTCGGGGATGACCTCCCCCGCCCGCTGCACGATGACCATGTCGCCGATAAGGATGTCCTTGTGCCGGATAACGTCTTCATTGTGAAGGGCCGCGTGCCTGATGGTCACCCCCCCCACCGTTACCGGCTCCAGGACGGCAAAGGGGTTCAAGGTCCCCGTCCGGCCCACGCTGATTTCGATGTCCAACAGGCGGGTGATGGCCTGGACGGGGGGGAACTTGTAGGCGATGGCCCAGCGGGGCTCATGCCCCACGGACCCCAGCCCCTCCTGCAGGGCCAGATCGTCTATCTTGGCGACGATACCGTCGCTCTCATAGGGAAGCTCGTCCCT
>JAZFUS010000014.1:0-3024 GCA_036447315.1 Dehalococcoidia bacterium | reverse complement strand
ATTCATGGCCCAGGCGGGCATTGATGATGCACCATATGGGCTGGTAATTCCATACGCGGGAGAAGCAGCCCTCATTGCAGGCCACGCAGGGAGCGATGTCCTCGGGGCGCCCCTCCCTTATCTTATTGGGCAGATCGGGGTCGGCCAGGAGCTGCCGGCACGACTCCCAGAAATCTATCTTTCCCTCCTCAAGGGCCCTCTCGGCTATATCCGGGCTGTTTATCCTATAGGCCATCATCACCGGGACCTTGAGCGCCTTCCTCATGTTTTCGGCAAGGTGCAGCCAGTGGCCCTGAGCGATCTCCATGCCCAGGGATGAGACCCGGGACTCGTGCCAGGCGACCCCCACGCTGATGGCATCGGCGCCGGCCTCCTCCAGCATCGAGGCGATCCTTATCAGGTCCTCTTCACTGTTCCCCCCGTCCATCAACTCACTGCCGCAGACCCGAAATATCAGGGGGAAGTCCCTGCCCAGCCTGGCCTTTATCCCGTCCAGGATCTCCAGTCCGATCCTGGCCCTTTTCTGGAGGCTCCCGCCATATCCGTCGGTCCGTTTGTTGGTCAGGGGCGAGAAGAAGCTGGACAACAGGTAGCCCGCGATACCCAGGACATCCACGCCGTCGAACCCGCCCTCCTTGCCCCTGCGGGCGGCCTCGACATGGGCGGTGACTATCTCCCCTATCTCCTCAGTGCTCATATCCCGGCAGGTCCCCCAGCGTTCCACCGGGGAGGTCATCACGGAGGGCCCCTTGGGCACTGTCTGTTTCAGGTCGGAGTACCGGCCAAAGTGGCCCACCTGAAAGAAAGCCAGGGCGCCGTGGCTGTGAATGGCCCGGGTGCATTTTAAGAACCCCGGGATAACGGCGTCGTCCCAGGCCCTGAGCACCTTGGGTATTTGACCCTCCGGCTCGACGCTGGCCACCCCGGTGGTTACAATGGCCGCCCCGCCCCGGGCCCGCTCCGCCAGGAAACCGATCTCCCTGTCCGTGATGTCTCCGTCATCGCTGCAGAAGTGGGTGCATGTGGGAGCCAATCTTATGCGGTTTCTGGTGGTGAGTTTGCCTATTTGACCCGGCTCCAGAAGCCTCTTAAATCTCTCGGGGACAGCCAAAGCCTGTTCCAACTTAACAGCCCCCCGCCATGGTCATGCCCATGAGCACCGTATCATCATCCCGCAGCCTGGCCCCGAGGTTGCCCAGGGTATGGTAGCTCTGCCCGTTGATCAAGACGGCCACATAGTCGGAGATATCGTCCCCGGACGGGGTGAGGACAGTGGCACTGAACCCGGGGCCATAGGCGGCGCTCAGGTGGTGCAGGAGCTGCCCCAGGGTATCGCCCTCAAAAATTACCCTCTCCTCCGGCTTCCCCGTGGCCTCCTTGACGTTGGTGATATAGAGGACGGTGACTTCCACGTATTTCTCCGCGCTCAGGAAGACGCTGCGTCCGGGGCCAGGAGCCCGCGTTCCTTCAGGTCCCGCGAGACATCGGCCAGCCCCACCTCCTCCAGGCCCTTCCCGGTGGGCAGGGCCGTGCCGGGATCGAAACCCCTGCGGAGGAAGTAGCTGTCCAGCAATCTGTCCATGACTTCGGGGTCGGCGACCTTGCCCTTCAGGGGCCCGGAGGCTATGGGGTCCTTGAGGAACCTCTCGGGCATCTTGAAGTCCTTGCGGCGCAGTCCCTCCCGGGCATTGTAGGCCATCTCCAGGCGGTAGACCCTCTCGCCGGTGCCCAGCACCCGGTCTCCATCGAACTCGACCCCGGTGGCGGTGCTGAGCATCTTGGCGTAATCGTCCTGGTTCAGGCCGGACCGCAGGCCCAGGCCCCAGACGCTGTTGAACAGGCATCCGGGAATGGAGTCCACCATGGACTCCAGGTTCTCCATATAGATGACCACCTTGTCCTTGCCCTCGACGGCCTCGGGATGGAGGCTGGGTATGTCGAAGTATTCCCGGGCGACCTTCTCGGCCAGCTTGGGCATCATACCCTCGGCCTGCTCGGCATTGGGGTTGCCTTTAAGCATATCCCCGCCCCGGGTGGAGGTGAGGTGGGCCAGGGCGCTGCCCACGTAGAAGCGGTGCTCCAGGCAGCCGGACAGCCCCTTGTAGGTGACGGTATAGCGCGCGGCGTTTTTGCCTATGGCCTGGGCGGCGCTGTCCACCCCCAGGGCCAGGAGGTCACCAATGCCTTCCCGGTTGCCGATGCGGCGGATCATCTCCAGGTTTTCCGCCTGGTTTCCCCAGGTGAGGTCCAGTCCTCCCGTATCCTCCTGGGTGATGATTCCCCTCTGGTAGAGCTCGGCGGACAGGCTGAGGAGCATCCCGACGTTGCCGATATCCATGCCGAAGCGGTCGCATTCCTCCACGCACTTGATATAGAAGGCGGCATCGAAGCACCCCAGGTTGGGCCCGAAGAGGTTGCTGGCCCAGTACTCCACCCCCTTCATCTTGACCCCGGCGTAGGGCCCCGACTTGACGTGGGCGAAATGCTTGCAGTGAAGGGGGCAGCCGAAACAGGCCAGGTCCTTGACCTTATGCTCCGCGAACCCCTGGTAGTCCACCTTATGCAAGTCCTCCAGGGGCACGTAGCTGTCCTGGAAGTTGCGTACGGGGAGAGCCCCGATCTGGCCGTACATCACATTGGCCACCCCCAGTGCCCCCTCCCGGGCCCACTGCTTGTAGATGGTGCCGCTGGTCATCTTATCGGTGGCCTCGCGGCAGGCCCTTTCGAAGCCCGCGGGATCGGCGATGTCAACCCCCCGGGTCCCCCGCACGGCCACGAGCTTGAGGTTTTTGGAGGCCATGAAGATGCCCACCCCGGGCCAGCCGGCGGCGGAGGTGTATCCGGAGTACTCGGAGGTGACCAGCACGCCTTTTTCCGCCGCCGGACCGACGGCGATGGTCCGTATCTCGGAGTCGCCCAGCTCGCCTTTAACGATATCTATCGCCTCGGCGTGGGGGCGGCCCCAGAGGTGGCTCCCATCCCTTATCTGCACCTCGTCGTCGTCGATCCAGAGGTACACGGGGT
>JAZFUS010000013.1:0-8064 GCA_036447315.1 Dehalococcoidia bacterium | reverse complement strand
TTGATTACAGAAAGCGAGAAGAGCAACCGGGGTGGGGGGATGAGTACAAAAAAGGGTGCAGGGATTCCTCCCTGCCGGGGCTCAGGGGTGTCCCCTGAATACTGAATATATATTGCTTCCCCCTCTCCCTCAAGGGAGAGGGGGACCGAGGGGGAGAGGGAATAGCCATGACCATGCAAGATAACCTCCGGGAGGTGGAGGAGCGACGCCAGAAGCTCCGGGGTGGGGGCGGCCCGGCGGCCATCGATAACCAGCACCGCCTGGGCAAGCTCACCGCCCGGGAGAGGCTGGCCCTCCTCTTCGACCCCGGCACCTTCCAGGAGCTCGACCTGTGGATAAAGCCCATCCGCACCGGCTTCGATGTCGATGACCGGGAGCTTCCCGCCGACGGGGTAGTCACCGGCTTCGGCGAAGTGCAGGGACGCCCCATCTATGCCTACCTCCACGACTTCACCGTACTGAGCGGCGTGCAGTCGGTGGGGCAGCAGCACAAGGTGACCAAGGTCATGGAGCGGGCGGTGGCCCACGGCGTGCCCTACGTGGGCATCGTGGACTCGGGCGGCATCAAGGTCCACGACATGTTCGGCAGGCCGGGGAACCGGCCGGTGGTGGGGGGCACGGGCCTGGGCTTCACCAGCGGCATATTTCCTGCCGTCCCCCTGGCCTCGGGGGTAGTCCCGCAGATCTCCCTGATGCTCGGGCCCTGCATTGCGGGCTCGGCCTATTCCCCCATCATGGCCGATGTTGTCATCATGAGGAAGGGCATCAGCTTTATGTCCGTGGCCTCGCCCCCCCTGCTCAAGTCGGTGACCTTCGCCGATGTCTCCCAGGAGGAGATCGGAGGCACCGATCTCCATGCCCGGGTTACCGGGAGCACCGATTTCCTGGCCGACACCGATGAGGAGGCCATAGCCCTCTGCCGGGAGCTCCTCTCCTACCTGCCCTCCAACTACCGGGAGAAGCCCCCCGTGGTGGACGCCGGGGACGACCCGGCCCGCCGCGAGGAGAGCCTCCTCCAGGTCCCCGCCGGCGAGTCTGTGCCCTATGACATGCGCCGGGTCATCACCGGGGTGCTGGACGAAGGCCGGTTTTTAGAGCTTCAGGCCCTCTTCGCCCCCAACATGATTATCGGCCTGGGGAGGATGGCGGGAGGCACCGTGGGCGTTGTGGCCAACAACCCCCAGGAGAAGGCGGGGGCCATCGACATCGACGCGTGCGACAAGGAGGCCCGCTTCGTCCGCTGGTGCGATGCCTTCAACATCCCCCTGGTGTTCTTCGTGGACACCGCCGGCTTCGTGTCCAGCGCGGAGGAGGAGCAGTCGCGGGAGGGACGGATAAGGCACGCCGCCAAGCCGGTATTTGCCATCTGCGAGGCCACAGTGCCCCGGGTGGTCATCCATACCGGCAAGTGTTTCGGACCCGCGCGCATGGCCATGGGCAGCCTGCGCATGGGGGTGGAAGCCGTCTATGCCTGGCCCTCGGCCCGGGTGGCCCGCATCGACCCCGAGGAGGCCGTGGACAGGATATATGGCCCGGAGATAGAGGCCTCGGGCAACCCCTCCCAGCTGCGGGAGGAGAAGCTCCAGGGCCTCCTGGACACCTACATGAGGTTCCCCTTTCACGCCGGGGAGCAGCTCATGGTGGAGGATTTCATAGATCCCAGGGACACCCGGGCGGTGATCATCCGCACGCTGCGGCTTCTGGACCACAAGGGGGAGCCGGTGAGGCCGTGGAGGAAGCACAGCCTGGTCCCGAGGTAGTAAAAGTGACGCAGAAGTCCCACAAGTCGAGCGTCTTTATCTGCGGGGAGTGCGGCCGGGAGAGCCTCAAGTGGCTGGGGCGCTGCCCGGAGTGCCAGGGCTGGAACACCTTTGTGGAGACCCGCCCGACCCCCCCCGGCGCCTCGTTCTCCGGGCCCCTGGGCCCTGCCCCCCAGGAGCTCTCCCAGATAGAGGACCGGCCCTTAGAGCGCCTCGTCCTCCCCCTGTCCGAGTTCAACCGGGTGCTGGGCGGGGGGATCGTGCCCGGCTCGGTGGTCCTCATCGGCGGCGACCCCGGCATCGGCAAGTCCACCCTCCTGCTCCAGGTCTCGTCCCTGGCTGCCCAGGGGGGAGGCAGGGTAGTCTACGTCTCCGGGGAGGAGTCCCTGGAGCAGATCAGGCTGCGGGCGGAGAGGTTGGGGGTGGTGGGAAAGGGGGTGTTCCTCCTCGCCGAGACCGATATCGAGGCCATCCTCTACCGGCTGGGGGAGCTATCCCCCAACCTGGTGATCGTCGATTCCATCCAGACCGTCTCCCTGGGCGAACTGGGGGCGGCCCCCGGCAGCCTGATACAGGTCAGGGAGTCCACCATGAGGCTCATGAGGTGGGCCAAGGGGAGCGCCGTTCCCGTCCTCATCGCCGGGCACGTGACCAAAGAGGGGGCCATTGCCGGGCCCCGGGTGCTGGAGCACATAGTGGACGTGGTGCTCTACCTCGAGGGCGAGCCCTATTCCAGCTACCGTCTGCTCCGGGGGGTGAAGAACCGCTTCGGCTCCACCCACGAGGTGGGCGTCTTTGAGATGATGGGGCAGGGCCTGGTGGAGGTGGACAATCCCTCCGGGGCCTTCATCTCCCTGCGCCCCGCCGAGGCCATAGGCTCGGCGGTGGTGCCCACCCTGGAGGGCACCAGGCCCTTTATGGTAGAGATTCAGGCCCTGACCACCCCCACCGTCTTCGGACTCCCCCGGCGCACCGCCAACGGCGTGGACATGGGCAGGCTCCTGCTCATCACCGCGGTCTTAAGCAAAAGGGTGGGCCTGGCCCTGGGCAATCAGGATATCATCGTCAACGTGGGGGGAGGCTTCCGGGTCAGCGAGCCCGCCACCGACCTGGGCATAGCCCTGGCCCTGGCCTCCAGCTTCCGCAACGCCGAGGTGAATCCCGGTATGGTGGCGGTGGGGGAGGTGGGCTTGAGCGGCGATGTCCGGCCCGCCCCTTACCTGGAGAGAAGGCTCTCCGAGGCCGCCCGGCTGGGCTTCCAGACCTGCCTGGCCCCCAGGGTCAAGGCCGGGACCCCGGCCCCGCCGGGAATCGAACTCATCCAGGCGGACACCCTGAGGGAGGCCCTCAGAAAGGGGTTGAGGGCGCCGAAACGGGGACAGGCCTCCGGAGATCCACCCCCAGGGGGAGAGTCCCGGGACTAAAGCGCCGACATATATTCCCGGACCTGGCCCACGGACAGCACATCGGCGTATTTGGCATTCATATCGAAAAGGTTTATCTTGTGGGCGCTCTGCCCCCGGTCGAAGGTGCACTCCTCGATGACACTGACCCGGAAGTTATAGGAAAAGGCATCCACCACACTGGCCCGCACGCAGCCGGAGGTGGTGCCCCCCCCCACCAGCAGGGTATCCACCTTTTGGGCATTCAGAATGCTCATCAGGGGGGTGCCGAAGAACACGCTGGGCTTGGCCTTATAGATAACTGTTTCGCCCTCCAGGGGAGCAATCTCGTCCACAATATCGTTGCCCCGGCGGGTGCTGACCAGGTCCCCACCCCGCAGGAACTTGGAAGGCGCTGCCTTTCTCAGGGTCCCGGCGCTGTGGCGGTCGCTGGTGCTGTAGATAACCGGCACCCCTTTCTCCCGGGCCAGGGCAATCAGGGGAGCGAAATGGCCGATAGCGGCCCAGGCCTCCTCCCCGCAGCTTGCCGGATAGCGCTTGATGGACTCCAGGACCGGCTCCGAGCGGTCCCCCGCCCAGTTGTAGTTAACATCTATGACGACCAGGGCCGGCCTCTCGCCAAAACCTACCCGCCCGCCCCGGCCTATCGCCTCATAGACCTGCCGGTCCCGCTGGGTGATGATATCGTCCCAAACAGCCATGATACCCCCTCCTTCCGCTTGATGGGCTGATTATATCAATGGGCGGCGCCGCGAGGCAAGCGCCCTTCGGGAAAAAGTCGCAAGCCGGCCCGGGCCCGGCCGGGGAATCACGTTACATAGTGCTCATAAAACCAGTCGGCGATTTCGCCTCCGGTGGCGAACCAGACATCGGGGTGGCCCTGGATATACTCCAGGACCCTGTCGAGGTATCCGATGCGGAATGCCTGCCCGGTGAGGTAGGGGTGGAGGGCGATAGGCATCACCCGGCCGCTGGCGGCCCCCTCCTCGTACAACACGTCGAACTGGTCCCGGATATTCTGCTCGAACTCCCGGGGCGTAAGGTGAAAACGGGTAAAGGCGGGCAGGTCATTGAGCTCGATGCTGTAGGGAACGGATATAAGCCTGCCGCTTCTGACCTTCATGGCAAAGGGCTGGTCATCGCAGCACCAATCGCACAGGTAGCTGATGCCCTCCTCGGCCAGGATGTCCGGGGTGTTGAAGGTCTCCGTGAGCCCCGGCCCCAGCCACCCCCGCGGAGCGCCGCCCGTGGCATCGGCCATGGTCCGGACCACCGTCCTGATAATCTCCCGCTCCTCATCCTCCGGGAGGTCGCGCAGGTAGCGGGAATTGGTCAGGCCGTGCCCCATGAACTCCCACCCCCGCCTCTTCCCTTCCTCTATGATAAGGGGGTAGTGCCGGCATACCTCGGAGTTGAGGGCCACCGTGGCCCGGATACCCTTTTTATCCAGCACCTCCATGATCCGCCAGATGCCCACCCGGTTCCCGAAGTCGAGCCAGGCGAAGTTGCGCACGTCGGGAACGGGGGGGTTGGGGCTGGCCATGCCCGAAGGCACGTCGATGTGGAAGTGCTCCACATTGGGGATTACCCACACCGCCACCCGGGCGCCATTGGGCCATTTTATGGGCTCCCGGGATACGATCGCAGAGTGCTCATACCTGGTATTATCCACGGCGGCTCACTCCTTTCCGCGTCTTCCGGGTGGTGTCCTCCGGCCCGGCCAGCAATGGCCTTCCGGTGGGTATCCGCTTGCGGTACCAGGTCTCGACGATGTCCACCACCTCCTGGGGGCTGTCGCTTACACTGACCAGGTCCATATCCTCGGGAGATATGTAACCGGAGGCCAGGGACTGGGCCTTGATCCACTCGATAAACCCGTCCCAATAGGCGGAGGAGAAGAGCACCACGGGGAAGGGCCTGATCTTCTGGGTCTGGATCAGGGTCAGCACCTCCGTGAGCTCGTCCAGGGTACCAAGTCCCCCGGGGATGAAGACGAAGGCCGTGGCATACTTCACCAGCATCACCTTGCGCACGAAAAAGTGGTGAAAGGTTATGGACAGGGAGGAATAGTTATTGGGGCTCTGCTCTTGGGGGAGCTCGATATTGAGGCCCACGGACTGGGCGCCGGCCTCACTGGCCCCTTTGTTGGCCGCCTCCATGATCCCGGGCCCTCCCCCGGTAATGACGGAAAAACCGGCTTTACCCAGCCGAAAGGCGATGTCCTGCGTGGAGCGGTAAATCTCATCCCCGGGCTGGGCCCGGCTGGAGCCATAGATAGTGACCGCGGGCTCCACCTCGGAGAGGTGGTCGAACCCCTCGACAAACTCGCCCACTATGCGCAGTATGCGCCATGATTCCTCCTTGGCGAGCTCGTTTATCTCATACTTTTCCGGCATGTTTCCCTCCTGCCTGAGGGGTTCATAATCTCTCCCCCCGATGCCAATGACAGTATAGCACACGAAAAGAAGCCCTTTCAGGCGCCGGCGGCGGAGCGCCCGTGCGTCCAGGTTGTAAATCGCCGGCAAATATGGCAAAGTTTAGGGAGTCGCCGGTACCTTGAGGGAGGAACGTTTGAGAATCGTCCGCTTTGCCGCCGGGGGAAAGGTCAAATACGGGTTGCTCGCGGGCGAAGTGATACAGGGCCTTCGGGGGAGCCCCTTCACCCGCTTCCGGGGGCCCGGCAGCCCCTTTGCCCTCGACGGAAGCACCTACAAGCCGGGTGAGGTGAGGCTCCTGGCCCCCTGCACCCCCTCCAAGATTGTGGGCCTGGGGCTCAACTACCGCAGCCACGTCGAGGAGGTCAAGCTGCCCGTACCCACCGTTCCCCTGATCTTCCTCAAACCCTCCACCGCGGTTATCGGTCCCGAGGCCGAAATCATCCTGCCCCCCCGGTCCCGGCGGGTGGACTACGAAGGCGAGCTGGGTGTGGTCATAGGCAGGAGGGCCAAGGAGGTGACCATGGAGGGGGCGAAGGACTATGTGCTGGGCTATACCTGTGTCAACGACGTTTCCGAGCGCCACGTCCAGAGGGACGACGGGCAGTGGACCAGGTCCAAGGGTTTCGACACCTTCGCTCCCATAGGCCCCTGGATCGAGACCGGAATCGACCCCGATGACCTCAAGATCGAGACCCGCCTCAACGGCCAGGTCCGCCAATCGGCCCGCACCCGGGACCTCATCTTCGGCGTATCCGAACTGATAAGCTTTGTCTCCGGCGCCATGACCCTGCTGCCCGGCGATATCATCGCCACGGGCACCCCCTCAGGCATCGGCCGCATGGACCCCGGCGACGTGGTGGAGGTCAGCATCCAGAATATTGGAACCCTGAAAAACTTCGTATCGGGCCCCAGGGAAAGCGCCCCCTAGCCGAACAGCTCATTCCTGCGCCGGGCAAACTCGGCCTCGAGATCGGTCCGGGCCTGCCGCCACTCCTGGCTCGACTCGACATCGAAACAGACCGCCGACCCCGAAATGCCCAGGCCCCTCAGCTCCTCCCTCCCGGACCCCCCCGGTGACTCCTCCAGGGCGCGGCGCCGCTCCCCAAGCTTCTGGACGGACTCTGCGCCCAACCGCCGGAGCTCGTCTATCTTGGCCTCATCACCCCCGGCGGCCCGGATACCCCGGAGCAGCCGCTCATCGTCAGCCGGAGGACCTATGGCATCGAGGATAAGGCCCAGCACCGCCGGGGCCACCTGGTCCCGGACGCCGCCCTCCAGCCTGCCCAGGTCCTTCTCCAGGTCCCGGCTGTCATAGGAAAGGATGGCGAGGTATCTTCGGGCGAACCCCTCGGCCTGGGCCCTCACGGCCTCCCTTTGGCGCGCCTCCCGCTCCTCCACCGACTCACTGCCCAGCCGTTCGGCCCGTTCCATGGCCTTTTCGAAGGCGCTCTTGATCTCACCCATGTCCCGCTCCCTTTTTCCGCCGGCTACCCCATATTCTGAAGGATTTCCCAGGTTTTTTCAAGGACGCCGGCCCCGCCGGGTGACCCGGCATGGTGAAACACCCGCCAACATATGCTAAGATGCCAAAGGGAAGCCTCCCGGAGGAATGGAAATGCGACTGTTCGACAACTGGCACGCCTACCTGTGGCCGGGCGTGTCCACGGAGGAGATGCAGAGCTACGGGAACAACGCCAACACCTACGTTATCGCCGGTGCCCTGCCCCGGGGCCGGCACGTTATCATCGATCCCGGACAGGTGGCCAACGGGTCCCGGCAGCGCTGCCTTGAGCGGCTTCTGGAAGGGATGGAAGGGGACGGGCTGAGGATAGAGGACACGGGGCTCATCATCAACACCCACGGGCACCCGGACCACTATGGGGCCGCCGCGGCCATCCGGGAGAAGAGCCGGGCCCGGGTAACCATAGGCCGGACCGAGTACCGGTCCATGACGGAGTTCCGGCGGCAGGTAGCCGGGCAGCCGGGTATGGACGCCTCCATGATGCCCGAGCTCGAGGTGGATTTCTTACTCCAGGAAGGAGACCTGGACCTGGAGGGAGGGATAACTCTGCAGATCCTGTCCATACCCGGCCATTCCCCCGGACACATAGGCCTCTACTGGCCGGAGGGGAAGATTTTCGCCGGCGGGGACCTGGTGTTCAACGGCAGCACGGGCCGGGCCGACCTCCCCGGCGGCGACGCCCGCCTGCTCAAAGAGAGCGTGGAGCGGGTATCGGGCCTGGAGATTGAATACCTGCTCACCGGCCACCAGTATGGGGCCCCGGGCATCATCCAGGGCGCTGAGGCGGTAGAGCGCAATTTTGCCTTTATCCGCACGAATATTTTTCCCCATCTGTGACCTGGCCCTCCCATCAACGGTTTCCCTGACGGTGAACCCGGGACCGGTACGATGGCCTCCCCTTGACAAAGGCCGTATAGAGGCTTATGCTTACCCCTACATTT
>JAZFUS010000012.1:0-3573 GCA_036447315.1 Dehalococcoidia bacterium | reverse complement strand
GTCCAGCCACTCCACCCGCATGCGGTCCACCGAGAGGTCTGGGTCATCCGCTACATCCGTGGTCCGCGCCTGGGACAGGTCCCGGCTGAACCAGCCGGAGGCGATGTCCACCTCGTTCTGGATGACCATCTCGGTGTTGATCCGTTTGGTGCCCTGGCTCATCTGAACGACCATGGTGAGCACCACGGGCACCACCAGCCCCACGATGAACACGACCAGCAGAAGCTCGACCACGGTGAATCCCCGCTGCCCCCTCATGCTCACCGCTTTGTCTTCAGGTCTTCGATGGTCAGCAGGGGCTTCCCACCGTGGGAGACCGTCACGGAGTTCTTCTGGATATTGCTGTCATCCGGGATGCAGGGCTCCGGCGTGCAGTAGTCCTCGGTAACCAGGGTTAAGATGTACCCGGTGGGGAGCGGCCCGGTGTAGTTGTAACAGTCCGGGTAACAGTCCAGACCGTCCGGACCCTTAAACACCTTAAAACGGACCTCCTCCAGGGCGGCCCGGGCCAGGTTGGCCGCCTGCACCTGCTCCTCCGTCACTCCCCGGGCCCGGTACGATGCGCTCAGACCCAGCATGAAGGCCACCCCGATGACCCCCAGGATCGCCAGGGCTATTATGACCTCCACCAGGGTAAATCCCCCCTGCCCCCGGTTCCGGAGAGACTGCACCGGCATTAACCGCTTCATGGCATCAACCGATGGACCCGGTGATGGAGTATATGGGCATGACAATGGAGAGGGCGATAAAGCCGGCCATCGCCCCGATAAACACGGTGCTCAAGGGCGTGATCATGCTCGCGAAGGCATTGAGCCTCTCCTCGGCGGTGGCCTCATACAGGTCGGCGATAACCCTCAGGGAGGAATCGAGGGAGTTGCTCTCCTCGCCCACGGCCACCATCTGGACCATCATGTCCGGGAACAGGTCATCCTTGGCCATCGGCCCGGCCAGCCCCTCCCCCAGCAACAGCCCCTGGTGCAGCTTGGTCAGGGAGCCGCGGATGAGGTAATTGCTGCTGGTCCCGGGCAGTATCTCCATGATGTCCTGCAGCGGCAGCCCGGCCTCCAGCAGCATGGATATGGTCCGGCTGATGCGTCCCATCTCGCCGATATGCATGGGGTAGCCGAGGAGGGGAACGGAGAAGCGCATCCGGTCCAGCAGCCGCCGCCCGTTGGGCCGGCTGAAATAATAGCCGCCGACCACCAGCACCAATATCGTGCCGGCAAAAAGATACAGCTGGTAGGCCAGCACGAAATCGCTGGTGCCTATGAGGATCCGGGTGGTTATGGGCAGGTCTATATCCATGCTTTCGAACATATCCGTCAACGGGGGCAGGACCACGGTTATCAGGATGAGAGTGACCACCGCGGCAATACCCAGAACAATGGCCGGATACGTCAACGCCCCGCTCAGCTTCTTGTTCAGCTCGCCCCGCTTTTCCATAAAGCTGGCCAGCTGCCTCAAGGTGGTCTCCTGCTTGCCCGCCAGCTCTCCCATGGAGATCGTTCGAACAAAGATCTCGTTGAAAACGGTGGGGTGCTCCGCGACCACCGCGGAGAAGGACTTGCCCGTGCGAATCCCCTCGATCATGGAGCCCAGGACCATCCGAAAACCCTTGCCGGCGACCTGCCCCTGGAGCAGTTCCAGGGCGGGCAGAAGGGAGACGCCGGACTCCAGCAGGGTCGCCAGCTGCCGGGAGAAGACGATCACCTCCCGGGGCTTGACGGCAAAAAGGGAGGGCAACATCTTTTCCACGCTGAATTGAGAGCTCACCAGCTTGATGCTGAGGGGCCGGAGCCCCTCGTCCACCAGGGCCTGGCCCGCGGTAAACTCGCTGGAGGCGGAGATGGTCCCCTTCACCAGCTTCTGCTCGGTGGTATAGGCCTCGTAGCGGTAGGATAGGGTTTTGCTCCGTGGCCGAGCGCCGGACGCTTCCGCCATGGCTACCGCCTAACCGATGGAGTAAACATTGCGTATCACCTCATGGGGGGTTGTCAGGCCCAGCTTTACCTTCTCCATGCCGTCATGCCAGAGGTTGACCATACCCTCCTGCATCGCCTGGTTCCTGAGGTCATCGGTGCTGGCCCGGGACAGGATCATCCTCCTGATGGCTTCACTGATGACAAAGACCTCAAAAATAGCGATCCGCCCCAGGTAGCCCGTGCCGGCGCACACGTTGCACCCGGCCCCGTGCAGGAACTCTGTGCGTTTTTCTCCCATCTCCCGCTCATAGGCCAGCTGCTCCTCCGGTGTGGCCTCACCCATCCGGGCGCAATGGGGACAGACGCGGCGCGCCATCCGCTGGGCGGCGCAGCCTATTATCGCCGAGGCCACCAGGAAGGGCTCCGCCCCCAGGTCTATCAACCGGAAGAGGGTCCCCACCGCGTCGTTGGCGTGGACCGAGGAGAGGACCAGGTGCCCGGTCAGGGCCGCCTGGATACCTATCTGGGCGGTCTCGGCATCCCGTATCTCTCCCACCAGGATAACATCGGGGTCCAGCCTCATGCAGGCCCTCAGCCCGCCGGCGAAGGTTACCCCGGCCGCGGGGTTGACCTGCATCTGGTTGATATTGCTGAAGCGATACTCCACCGGGTCCTCGATGGTGATAATGTTGCGCCCCACGCTGTCGATCATGTTGACCGAGGCATAGAGGGTGGTGGTCTTTCCGGAGCCGGTGGGACCGCTGATTACCAGCATTCCGAAGGGGGTTTTCAACATCCGCTCGTAGGTCTCCATGGTCGAGGGTGAAATGCCCAGCTCCGGCAGGGTCCGAAAGGCGAAGGTCTTGTCCAGGATTCGCAGCACCGCCATTTCGCCGTGAATGGTATTGGAGGTGGCCACCCGGATATCTATCTCCTTGTCCCCCTCCTTCAGGGTGATCTGGCCATCCTGGGGGCGGCGGCGTTCGGCGATGTTCATGCCCGCCATTATCTTCAGCCGGGAGATCAGGGGGGCATGGACCTCCAGGGGCAGGGACATGGACTCATGCAAAATGCCATCGATGCGGAACCGGACCCTCAGCTTGTTCTCGTCGGGCTCCATATGGACGTCGGAGGCCCGGTCCCTCACCGCCTGCTTGATAAGAAGGTCTATGGCGCGGACAACGGGGGCCTGGGCCACGGCATCCGCGGAGACCCTCTGCGCCGCCGATCCTGCCGATCCCGCCCTCTGGCCCGCCATGGGGATCTGACTGAGCTGCTTTTCGATCTCGCCGCTGGCCCTGTAGTTGACGCCAATGGTCTCGAGGATATCCTCGGGGGTGCTGATTACCGGCTCGATCCTCTTCCTGGTCAGGGCCGCCAGCTCCTCGGTGATCTGGATATTCGCCGGGTCCCCTATGGCCACCACCAGGACGTTACCATCCATCTCCAGGGGCATAATGCCATATTTTCTGGCCGTGGCCTCGGGCAACCCCTCCACCACCGAGGGGTCGATAGACCTGGTCCGAAGATTAACATAGGGTATGCCCAACTGCATGCTGGTAAAAATAGCCAGGCGCTCAGAGGTTATCAACCCCTGGTCCACCAGGGTCTCCTCGGACCGGTGGCCATCGCTCCGCGCCGTCCCGTTGGC
>JAZFUS010000011.1:0-2892 GCA_036447315.1 Dehalococcoidia bacterium | reverse complement strand
AATTTTAGCACGGCAGGACCCCCTTGTCAATATGGACAGGGGTGTTTTTTTGGTGCATACTACGGGCGGTATACCACGGGAAATTGGGAGGCAAAAGCGGACCGATGGATGCCCAGGAGAGAGGTAAAGTACTTTCAGGGTCGCTTATTTTTTCGGCCCTGAGCCCGAAGGAGCTGGGGACTATCGCCGGACTGGCTTCCCACCGGTGTTTCCACGAGGGCGAGCACATCCTCTGGGAGGGGAGCCCCTCCCTGTGGTTCTATATCGTGGAGCGGGGGAAGGTCAAGATCGTCAAGCACTCCCCATCGGGGAAGGAGTTTATCCTCAACGTGTTCACCCCGGGGGAGATGTTCGGTGAGGTGGCCGCTTTCGAGGGCAGGCCGTACCCGGCCTCGGCCCAGGCCATGGGGGAGACCTGTGTCCTGGGGGTGGGGCGGGAGGACTTCCTCTCCTTCCTGGGCACGAACCCGGAGGTGACCCTGAAGATCATCCGGGTCCTGGGGGAGCGCCTGAAGCAGGCCCACAACCGCCTCCGGGACCTGGCCGGGGAAAGGGTGGAGCAGCGCATCGCCAGCATCCTGCTCATGCTGTCCTCCAAGCTGGGTCCGGAGCTGCCGTTCGCCCGGCAGGACATCGCCGATATGTCCGGCACCACTATAGAGACGGCCATCCGGGTGATGAGCCGCTTCGGCAAGGGCCGCATCGTGCGCTCCCGCCGGGGCCGGGTCACCATCCTCGATGAGGCGGGCCTTCACCAGATCAGCCAGGGAGGCCCGGAGGCAGCGCCCTAAACGGGCCCGGGGTTGTAAAAATTCCGGCCCGGAAGTGCTTAAGGTTCGGGGAGGTCGAAAAGATGATACAACAGATCGCGGACGATATCTGGGCGGAGACGGGGATCAGGGGGTGCAACCACAGCATCGTCGCCACCTCCGAGGGGGTGGTGATGATCGATACCCCCTACCTGCCCTCCGATGCCATGAGGTGGCGGGACGAGGTCGGAAAATGGGGGAAGGTGAGCCACATCATCAACCTCGAGCCCCATGCGGACCACTGCATGGGCAATACCTTCTTTCCGGGAACGGCCATCGGCCAGGAGGGGACCAGGGCGGTCATGGCCGACATCCCCTTGGAGGATATAATGAGGCGGGTGAGGGAATTCGACCCTCAGTCCCTGCCCCTGATGGATGACTACAGAATAAGGCTCCCCTCGGTGACCTTTGGAGACCGGCTCAGCCTCTACCTGGGGGGGTGCACCTTTGAGCTGCTTCACCTGCCCGGCCACACCCTCAGCCAGACCGCCGTCTATATGCCCCAGGAAAAGGTGCTGTTTACGGGGGATAATGTGGTCTTCCGGGTCCAGGGCCACTTTTTCCAGTCCCACCCCGGCCGGTGGCTGGAATCCCTGGAGAGGATAGGGCAGATGGATGTCCGGACCATAGTTCCCGGCCACGGGGAGCTCTGCGACGTGGGCTATATCCCCGAGATGATCGCCTATATCGGGGACTGGGTGGCCGAGGTGAGAGGGGCCATCGACCGGGGCCGGAGCCGGGAGGAGGCCATGGGAGACATATCCTTCCTCTCCCGTTACCCCATGGTCCCGGGCACCGAGGCCAGGGGCCCCGAGGTCCAGCGCCAGAATGTGGCCCGGGTCTATGACCTGATCACCGGGGGTGAGCTCTAGCCCCCGATTGGAGGGTCGCCCGGGGGGCCGGCGGGGCATAGCCGGACGCATTCGATGCACCAGGGGGGGTCGCCGGAGCGCAGGCTCATGTAGACCTCGGAGATGGTGCCGTCGAAGACCAGCCGCTTTCGCTCCTCGAGGCTGGGGGCCTCCAGGGCCCTCCCCAGGTGCTTGAGCAGGCCGTAGAGGTTGAAGCGGTGCAGGTGGCGGACACAGGCCTTCTTGTCCACCCCGGCCTCGGATATGGCCTCGGCGGGGCACCCCTCCAGGCACCGGCGGCAGTCCGGGGGGCACAGGCCCGGGGCCAGCTCCCCGTCGGGCGTGAGGGGGGCGGTGGTGATCACGCTGGTTACCCTTATCCTGGCCCCATATTCCGGGGTGAGCAGCAGGCTTGAGCGGCCGATTTCCCCCAGACCGGCGGCCACCGCGACGTGGCGGTGGGAGATGTCGCCCCACAGGCCCCGTTTGGTTATCATGTCGATGGGGACGTCGGAGCTGATGGGGATGGCGTAGTGCCCCCTCGACTCCAGATAGGCGGCGATGTCCCAGGCCATTTCGTTGAGCCTCCGGTGGAGGTGGACGTAGCTGATCCTGGAGACGCGGATGTTGGGGCTGGCGAAGATGGAGCGCAGCATCTTGAGGCCCAGGGAGACCACGGCCCGGGACTCGGGCAGGAGGTCCTGGGGGCGGTGGTCGGGCGGGGCCCTCCGGTTGAGGTCCTGGGCGTCGGCCACCCCCACCAGGTCGGCCCCCAGACCCCTGGCGCGGTCCTTTAAGTCCCCCGTCAGGTCCGACATATTCCCCGCGGCCCCGGCCTCATCCCATCCTGTCTATGAGCGTCGATAGGTGTTTGATCCTTTTCAACATGTTGGGGTGGGTGCTGAAGACCTCCAGGAGGTGGTCCTTGGTGCCCACCCGGAGCTCCCGGGACCGGAGGGCCAGGAGCTCCTCGTAATCTATGGTGCCGCTCATGTCCTGGTCTATCTGGCTGAGCTCCCTGACCTCGTTCCAGGCCCGGGAGGGGTCGTTGACGAAGAAGGCCTTGAGCCCCTCCACCTTCTTGAGGCTCTCTTTGGGGACCTGGGCGTTGCCGTAGACCAGCTTGTAGAGGGCGGTGGCCAGAAAGCGGGGCCGGCTGCCCAGGCGCACCGCGTCCAGGTCGGCGTAGTACTCCCGGATGCGGGAGGCATAGAGGACCAGGAGATTGGTGA
>JAZFUS010000010.1:0-3064 GCA_036447315.1 Dehalococcoidia bacterium | reverse complement strand
AACAGCTTCACGGCCCCCTCCAGGCGGGAGGTATCCAGGTCCAGGGCCTGGATGCAGGCACGGGTCCGGGGGCCGGTGGCGGGGTGCAGCCCCAGCACCATGAGGTCGGTGGGGGTATCCACGTCGAACTGTGTGGCGGCGCTGCGGGGCAGGCTTCTTTGGCTCAACCCCGACTCCGCCAGGAGCCGGGCCAGGGCGTTGTCCTGGGGGGGCGGCTCGATGTCCTCGATAGCCCCTCCGGGGTCGAAAGCCACCATATCGGAGGAAAAGTAGTTGTTGGCGATAACGGTGTCCCGGGCCCGGGCCAGTTCCCGGGCGGCTCCGACCAGTTCCGGCCGGGTGAGTAGGGGCGCGGCGCCCCCTCCAATATAGAAGGGCTTTTCGATGTGATATTTGCGGATGATTTCCCGGAGCCTGTGTCCGAAGTGGAAGGGGCCGGGGGTGAACTCCACCGCCACCGAGGCCGGCAGCTCCTCGACTAGGGGCTTCTGGTCGGTGGCCACCACCACCTGGGCGAAGGCCCCGGCGGCCTGAGCACTCCCGATCAGGTCCAGGGTGATGGCACGATGAGCGGCGGACACCATCCCCTCGGCGACCCCGCGGCCCAGGCCGCCGGTGAAGACGATCAGGGTGGGCAGGGAGGACAACTCACTCCAGTTCCGGCTCGATCAGTCCGTAGTCCCCATCCCGTCGCCGGTAGATGAGCCTGAGCTTCCCGCTGTCGGTGCCCAGGAAAAGAAAGAAATCGTGGCCCAGGAGCTCCATCTGCTCGGTGGCTTCATCCAGGGACATGTGCTTGACCAAAAAGCGCTTCTCCTTGACCACGTGCTGGGCGGGCGCCCCCGTCCCTGTCTCCGCAGAGAGGGCCTGGCGCTTGGCCTGGGAGCTTTTCCGGCGCCGGTCCTGGAGTTTGCCCTTGTAGCGCTCGATCTGGCGGGCCAGGACATCGCTCACGCTATCGATGGCGGCATTGAGCACGGCCGCCCGGGACTCGGCCCGGAGCAGGGTGCCCCGGCTATTGACCGTGACCTGGACCACATAGCGGTCGCTGGGGGATTTGGCCTTTTCCCGGGAGACCTCCACCTTGTATTCATCGATTTCGGGCAGGTGGCGGGCCAGCTTGCCCAGCTTTTGCTCCAGGTATTTCTCTACCGCCCCGGAGACCTCCACGTTCTTTCCTGTAATCAGCATATCCATACTTTATCCTCCGGAATTATGGGGTGGGAACCAGGATACCACGTATGCCGGGGAATGTCATTGTGTCACGGGCGTCACGGGCGTCCCCGGGCCTCATATCTCTCTGGCCAGGGTCAGACCCCGTACGGAGGCTGCCCCGGCGGATTTGAGGGCCCGGGCGCAGGCGTCCAGGGTGGCCCCGGTGGTGCAGACGTCGTCGATGAGCAGGACGCGATTCCCCCCGAGCCTTTTGTCCCGGCAGAGGAAGGCTCCGGACATATTTTCATGCCGTGCTTCAACGCCCGCCGTCCTGGCCTGGGGGGCTGTATCCCGGCGGCGCAGCAGGCAACCCTCCTCCACGGGCAGGCCGGTGAGGCCCGCCATCCTCCGGGCCAGGAGACCGGAGGGATTGTAGCCCCGCTGTCGCCGCCTCCGGGGATGGAGGGGCACGGGCACCAGGACATCACACGCCGGGCGATGGGCCCTCCAGTAATCGACCAGGAGCTCCGCCAGGGGGTGGGCCGCCGCCTTGAGGCCCTGGTATTTGAACTGGTGAATAGCCTTCCGCATCACCCCTTCAAAACGAAAGGGGGAGCGTATGCCATCGATGGCCAGGGGCCACTCGCGGCAGGCCGGACAGTCATGGGCATGGGCCTGCGGCTGGCCGCACCTGGGGCACAGGACACCCTGTAACAGGGGCAGGGAAGCCCGGCAGGAAGCGCATAGCAGATCCCCTTCCCGGTGGCACCCCAGGCACCAACGGGGGAATAGGAGATCGAGAGCGACCTCCCTGAGCTGAAGCAACGGGAAGAGCCGGTTCACCCTTCTTCTACCCGGGGTGGAGGTACTGATGGCAAAGGGGTTGCGGACCTCCTGGGGTAAGGCCTGTTAGCGAGGGCGGGCGGTGTGTAACGCTCCGCTGATAATAGGCTCGTTCAGGTAAATATCACCGTTGCGAATCTTCAGGTTAAAGCCGCAATCAGGGCCGGTGCAAACCCAGGCTTTATAGTGTATGTTTGCCCCCTGGCTGCCGAAGTCCGATAGGGGAACTAGATCACCTTCATTGCACTTGAGACACTTGGGAAACGCTTGGTTTGGCTCCACGGGTCCTCCTCCCATCCGAAAATCTAATTCAGTATACACTACCGCCGGGGTCGTGGCAAGGCGTCTCCCAGGGGTACATGGGCCAGGCGGGTGTAGATGGACCCCTTGGGTGTGAGCTGGCTTTTTATCAGGCTTACCTGCTGAACATCCATGGGGACCGGGCCGTCGCCCCCGCCCCCGCCACCACCCTCGCCACCACCCTCGCCACCAAAAATTGCGGCCACTACCTGCCGGCCAAATCTCTCCTGCTCCCGGGGTGGTGTCCCCTGCCGGAGGCGGGCCAGGGTGAGGTGGGGGGTGAAGCCGCGGGCCTCCCTGGGGAAGCCCAGGGGGACCAGGCTGGATTCGATCTCTTTCTGGAGCCGGACGAGCCTCTCAGTATCCCCCCGGAAGCCCACCCAGGCCACCCGGGGCCGGGAGGGGTTGGGGAACACCCCTGTCCCGGCCAGCTCCAGGGAGAAGGGTGTAAACCCCCGGGCGGACCGGGCCATAGCCTCCGCGATCTCGGGAAGGCGCCGGGCATCCACCTGGCCCAGGAACTTCAGGGTCAGGTGGACTCCCTCCGGGTCCGCCCACCGGACCCCGGGACCGACCCCCTGCTTGAGACTATCCTGAAGTCGGGCCAGGGCCCTCTTGGCCTCCGGGGGCAGCTCGATGGCGATGAAGCAGCGGACGGTTTCAGCGTCAGGCACAGCCCCTCACAGAGCCAGGAGGCTTCGGGCGTTTTCTCCCAGAACGAGCCTTTTGGCCTCCGGGGACAGGTCCAGGGCTTCGATCTCCCCGA
>JAZFUS010000009.1:0-9065 GCA_036447315.1 Dehalococcoidia bacterium | reverse complement strand
GGCCCTGATGCAGGCCGGGGGTGTGGCGGCGGGCGTGGTGCAGAACGCGGAGGATATTCTGGACAAGGACCCCCAGCTCAGGCACCGGGGCCATATTCAAAAGCTGGACCACACGGAGATGGGCCCGGTCAACCACTATGCCTGGCCCCCCAAGCTCTCCAGGACCCCGGCCCGGATGCGCCCGGCTCCCTGCCTGGGTGAGCATACCGAGTATGTCTGCACCGAGGTCCTGGGTATGTCTGACGGAGAGTTCCTGGAGCTGCTGGCCTCCGGGGTCTTTGGCTGAGGCCCTCTTAACTCCTTTTTTGCAACTTGATGCCACAACCGTTACACTATAATTTGGTCTCACGCCTGACCCGGCCGGGGGGTCGAAGCGAAAGGGGTGGTTATCTTGATAACGAAGATATGGTGGCTGCCATTTCTGTTGCTGGTATTTTTGATGGGCTGTTCCGGGGACAAGCCCACCCCAGCCCCAGAGCTCCTTCCGGCCACAACTTCGCCCGTGATACCCATGCCCACACCTCTGTTGGCGGCCCCTTCGCCGGAGGGTCCCACCCCGGCCCCGGCGGCGGAGCCCCGGCGGGAGCCCCAAGGCCTTTTCCTGAGCGGGACCTCAGCTGGGGATGCCGAGACACTGAATTGGATCCTGGCCGCCGATAGTGCCTCCTTTTCCTATTCCGGACAGACCATGGACTCCCTGGCCACCTATAACACCCAGTGGCAGGTGGTGCTCCGCCACCTGGCTAAACCGGTTGAGGTATCCCCGGACGGCCTGGTCTACACCATTACCATCCGGGACGATCTCCAATGGACCGGCGGCATCAAGGTCACCGCCGAGGACTATGTCTATACCCTGAAGAACCTGATGTTCTCCGACTGGCTCAGCTATACCTACAAAGAGGACTGGGAGGAGATGGTAAACGGCGAGAAGGTGACGGTGCGGCCCGAGGTCATAGACGACACCACCTTCACCATCACCCGGCAGACCGTCGATCCCGAGTTTGTGGACAACGCCATCTACGGGCTGACCCCCTACCCCAAGCACATCGCCCTTAAATATGAGGGCGATATCAAGGCCTTCACCCAGGCCGAGGAGTTCAACAACCTGGGCTATACCGGCAATATGGGGCCCTATATATACCAAGAGTGGATCAGGAACGACAAGTTTTTGGTGATCCGAAATCCGGATTTCTACATGGGCCAGGAGGACGGCTCGCCCCACTTCGAGGAATATGAGATCAAGATCTTTGGCACCACGGCCGCCCGCCACGCCGCCATGGAGGCCGGGGACATAACCTATACCGGCATCGATCCCCCCCAGGTGGCCAAGTTCGCCAAGATGGAAAACATCAACATGTATCATAACCCCACCAGCGGCTACACACTCATCACCTATAACCTGAGGCAGAACGGCTGGGAGGGGCTCAAGGACAAGAGTGTGCGGCAGGCCCTCTCTATGTCCATCGACAAGAAAGCGGTCGCGCGGTCGGTGTTTAAAGGGTTCGCCGATCCCGCCTTCAGCTTCATTCCCGGGCCTTCCCCCTGGTTCACCGAGGAGGGGGTGCCCAAATTTGGCGTCGGCCCCCTCTATGACAAACAGCGGGCCAGAGACATGCTCCGCGAGGCCGGTTACGGCGCCCGCGAGGTGGACGGGCGCCCCGTGGTCTTGGGCCCGGATGGAGAACCCCTGAAGCTGGTCCTGGCCACCAATTCGGGCAACAAGCAGCGGGAGGACATCGCCTTTCTGGTGAGGCAGGAGCTGGGGGACCTGGGCATAGAGGTGGAGATGAAGCTGGTACCCTGGGCCTCCCTCCTCCGCCAGTACATGAACAACAGGGTACCGGGCTCGGACCAGGAGCCCCGATTCAACAACGGCCCCGAAGCGGTGAGCGAGAAGGAATGGGACATAATGGTAATGGGATTTAGTACCCACCCCATAGCCCCCTCGGGGTCCAGTGTCTTCTATAAGAGCGATGGGGGCATCAATTACTGGGGATTCTCCAACCCCCGGGTGGACGAGCTCTTCGAGAGGGTGAAGTCCCGGGAGGCCCTGGATATTGAGGCCCGGAAAAAGATGTATGCCGAGCTTTCCCGGCTGATAGCCGAGGACCAATCGGTGGATTTCCTCGTCTACCCCCAGGCCCACCCCGGCTTTCAGGCCAATGTGGACGGCATCGAGCCGGGTATGAATATGGGATATAGTTACCACAAGTGGTATTTTTTGCAGCGCTGACCAACTTCGCCCGGCGCTGGGGCAGTGAACGGGACGGATGAAGGACCACATCATCCGCAGGCTGTTCTATGCCCTTATCATCGCCTGGGGCGTGACGACTATCACCTTCATGCTGCTCCTCGCCTCCCCCAATTCCCCCGCCGATAAGTATCTCGCCAACCTCTCCACCCGGATTCAGGACCCCGCCGAAATGAAGGCCGCTATCGAGGCCAGATATGGCCTGGATAGACCCTGGTACCGGCAGTACGGGGAATACGTGGCCAACATCGCCCGGGGGGACTGGGGGTGGTCCTTCAGCACCTCCATGCCGGTGATGAAACTCATCGGAGTCCACTGGAAGTATTCCTTCCAGCTCATCGCGCTGAGCATGATATTCTCATCCGTCCTGGGGATACTCATCGGCATCTACTCGGCGGTGAGGCAGTACACCAGGACCGACTACCTGGCCACCTTCCTTTCCTTCATCGGCATCTCGATACCCAATTTCTGGCTGGGCATCATGCTGATCCTTATTTTCGCGGTACAGCTGGGATGGTTCAAGACCTTTTATGATACCAGCCTGGCCATGTTTTCCCTGGCCAACCTCAAGGCCCTGGTGCTGCCGGTCATCACCCTGGGCACCGCCTCCATGGCGGGATATACCCGGTATGTCCGCTCGGCTACCCTGGACAACCTGAGGAAGGACTTTGTGCGCACCGCCCGGGCCAAGGGACTGCCCGAGAGGACAGTCATCGGCCGGCACGTTTTCCGCAACGCCATGCTTCCCGTGATCACCATCATCATGTGGGACCTTAGCGGCGTGGTCTTTGGTGGGGCCTATCTCACCGAGGTTGTCTTCGGCATACCCGGGCTGGGCCGCATCTCCCTGAACGCGGTCCTCGCCGAGGACTACCCAGTGGTGATGGCCATAACCCTCATAGGCTCGGCAATAGTGCTCCTGACCAACCTGGTGACCGATATCGCCTACACCTATCTCGACCCCAGGATAAAGTATGATTAGCCGCCGGCCCGGAGGGCAGAGAAGTTGAGCCGGCTGAGCGCAAGGCTGGGTGGAGTCAGGAATGCCCTCTTCCTTCTGGCCGTTCTGGGTCTGGGACTCATCCTGTTGGCCGATATCCTCCTGGTGGACCATATCCTGGACCCCTGGGGGTATTTCAATCTGTTCTTCATCATCACCGCCCTCTTGTATGGAGTCTACCCCCTGTTTGTCAATAGAAGGCTGACCCGGTACTACTGGGAACGAACCAGGAGGAACCGGATCGCTATCCTCGGCCTGGCCTTTATAGCCTTTCTCACCCTGGTGGCCCTGGTGGGCCCCCTCTTCATCCCGGACCCCACCCGGGGGAACATCGGGGAGGAGGACATGCCCCCCCTGGGAATCAGCTACGAGCAGTCTTTCTATGATGCCGACTCCGGAAGGATCGTCTCCCAGGTGGTTACGGGCACCTGGGCCCGTCCCCTGGGCACCGATGACAGGGGCAGGGACCTGCTGGCCATGCTTATCTCCGGGGCCCGAATATCCCTTCGGGTGGGCCTGCAGGCCATCCTGGTGTCTATATCCATTGGGGTCATCATAGGTCTGGTATCCGCATATAGGGGGGGGGTGGTGGACCAGGTGTTGATGAGGTTTACCGATATTATGATGACCTTCCCCACTTTCATCCTGCTGGTGCTCGTTGTCTCTATTTTTGATGCCAACCTGAACCTGATCATATTGTTTATAGGCATCTTCGGGTGGACCGGGGCCGCCCGGATGGTGAGGAGCGAGGCCCTGTCCCTGCGTACCCGGGACTTTATCACGGCCTCCCGGTCCCTGGGGGCGAGCGACAGCCGTATTATCTTTCGCCACCTTATGCCCAATGTCATGAGCATCATTATCGTTATGATGACCCTGGGCATACCGTCAGTGATCTTGGCCGAAGCCGCCCTGAGCTTTATCGGCCTGGGCGACCCCACGGTGGCCAGCTGGGGCCAGATCCTCAAGGCGGGCCAGGAGAGCCTGGACACCACCTGGTGGGTAGCCGTGGAGCCGGGTATCATGCTCTTTCTGACCGTCCTGGCCTTCAATTTCTTCGGCGACGGGCTCAGGGACGCCTTCGATCCCAGGAGCCAGGTGTAGCCATGGATAACGCCATCCTTAGTGTACGGGACCTGAGGACCCATTTTTTCACCAAAAGCGGCGTGGTGAAGGCGGCGGACGGCATCAGTTTCGACCTCAGGGAGGGGGAGACCCTGTGCCTGGTGGGGGAATCGGGATGCGGCAAGACCGTAACCGCCCTGTCCATCCTGCGACTGGTCGACAGCCCCCCGGGGAGGACCGTGGGTGGAGAGATCTGGTATCACCAGGAGGACCTGCTCCATAGCTCCCCGGCGAGGCTCCGGGCAATCCGGGGCAACCGAATAGCCATGATCTTTCAGGACCCTCAGTCCTCCCTGAACCCCATTTTCACCGTAGGGGACCAGATCGCCGAACAGATAAAGCTGCACCGGCATCTGGGCAAAAGGGAGGCCTGGGACCTGGCCGTATCCCTGATGGACCAGGTGGGCATTCCGCAGGCCCGGCAAAGGGCGAGGGAATACCCCCACCAGTTCTCCGGGGGCATGAACCAGCGGGTGCTCATCGCCGCCGCTCTCTCCTGCGATCCCGAGGTCATCATCGCCGACGAGCCCACCACCGCCCTGGATGTGACCATCAAGGCCCAGATTCTGGACATCCTGAAGCGGCTGACGGAGGAGAGGCGGATGTCCCTTCTGTTCATAACCCATGACCTGGGGGTGGTGGCCGAGATCGCCGACAGGATCGTGGTCATGTACGGGGGCCGGCTGGCCGAGTCCGGCACCTCGGCGGACATCTTCGACAACCCCAAGCACCCCTATACATGGGGGTTGATCAAATGCCTCCCCGATATGTCCCGGGACCAGGACCGGCTCACCCCCATCCCGGGAACGATACCCAGCCTTATCGACCCCCCTCAAAGCTGCATCTTCCATCCCCGCTGTCCCCGGGGAATGCCCGTCTGCACCCGGGAGATGCCGCCCCAAATAACCATATCGGGGGAGCACACCGTGGTCTGCCAGCTCTATAAACTATAGTCAGGATTAAATGAAAAAAAAGACCCAAAACGATAAACTGCTTGAGGTAGAGAACCTCAGGAAATACTACCCCATCACCGCGGGCCTCTTTCACTCCCGGGTGGGCGATATCAAGGCCGTGGATGGTGTTTCCTTTCACATCGAGCCCCGGGAGACCCTGGGCCTGGTGGGGGAATCGGGATGCGGCAAGTCCACCCTGGGCCGGACGGTGCTCCGGCTGGAGGAGCCCACCGCGGGCAGGGTGCTTTTCCGGGGGCAGGACATCACCCGTCTGGACCGCAAAGGCCTCAAGTCGATGCGGAGGGAGGCCCAGATGATTTTCCAGGACCCCCAGTCCTCGCTGGACCCCCGCATGACCGTCGGCGACTCCATAGATGAGGCCCTGCTTATCCACGATATGGGGGACGCGAGGGAAAGGCTGAGACGGGTGGAGGAACTGCTGGATAGGGTGGGCCTGGAGAGCTACCATTACCGGAGGTATCCCCATGAGTTCAGCGGCGCACAGAAGCAGCGCGTCGGCATCGCCCGGGCCCTCGCCGTAAATCCCAACCTTATCGTCGCCGATGAGCCGGTGAGCGCCCTGGATGTGTCCATCCAGGCCCAGATCCTGAACCTGATGATGGACCTCCGGGACGAATACGGGCTCTCCTATCTGTTCATCGCCCATGACCTCTCGGTGATCAGGCACATCTCCCACCGGGTGGCGGTGATGTACCTGGGAAAGATCGTGGAACTGGCGACCAAAGAGGACATGTTCGGGGACCCCCTGCACCCCTACACCGTGGCCCTTCTGTCCTCGGTCCCCATCCCCGACCCTCACCGAAAAAAGGAACGGATTCTGCTAACCGGCGATGTCCCCTCTCCCGCCGCGCCACCCCCGGGCTGCAACTTCCATACCCGGTGCCCCAGGGCCTTCGATATCTGCCCCCGGGAGGAGCCTTTCTTAAAGGAGCTGGCCCCGAACCACTGGGTATCCTGCCATCTATACCGGTAGGGAGTCACCCCGCAGACAGGCCTCAAACTCCATGAGGTCCCCGACCACTCGCTCGCCCTGCTTCCCCCTCTTCCTGTCCAGCCTCTTCCTGTCGAGATAGTAGGCCCTGACACCCGCAGCCCGTGAATTGAGGAAATCATAGTCCCAGCTATCACCCACGTGGACCATCTCCCGGGGCTCGATGCCCATGGTCCGGCAGACCTCCCGGTAGAATTCAGGGGTTTTCACGCTCTGATGGTCGGTGACAGAGGAGAAGACCCTGGCGAACCGGCCCCGGACACCATCCAGAAGGAGGTCCAGGAAATCCCGGGCCGCCCCCGACGCCACGATCAGGGGGTACCGGGAGCCCAGGGCGGAGAGGACCTTCGTAACTTCGGGATAGAGGCTTATCAGGTGGCGCTGGCTCTGTAACAGCCCCCTATGGTCGGAGAAGCCGAACCGGTGAAACCAGTACTCGAGGTCATACCACTCCATCCTCCCTTCCCCCACCTCCCGGTACACCTTAAACACCTGGTCTCTGGCCTCCTCCAGGCTGATCCTCTCCTTTTGGGCATAGCGCTCCGGCATAGCCCGGTGCCACACGGCATCCGTGAAATAGGGCGTCACCAGGGTGCCATCGGCGTCGAAGGAAATAACTTTTATCCGGTCCATATGCCCAGCTTTCCCCCATGTTGGATTTATTGTATTATGATGAAAACCACAGGGAAGGGCAAGCATGTCCCGGACCGGCATATTCCTTACCTATTTTCAGGGGCAGCGGCTGAGAGACTTCCCCGAGGCCCTGGGGGACCTTCTGAGCCGGGACAACGTATTCTATTACGATGCCGTCTATAGCTCCTGGGACGGCCTCTACTACCTTAAACCGGCCTCCGAGGCCCTCCTGGAGCGGGTCCATTCCCGGGAGATGATAGCCCGGGTAAGGTCCACCGGTGACTATGAGTCAGCCCTCTATTCGGCGGGGGGGACCGTGCAGGCCGCCGAGGAGATCTGGCGGGGCGACATCGATAATGCCTTCATATTCACCAGCTTCGGCGACCATCATGCCGGCCGCGATTTCTTCGGGGGGATGTGCTATTTCAACGGGGCCGCCCTGGCTATCGCCGCCCTGAGGTCGCAGGGTATGGTCAGGTCCATCATCGTGGACACCGATGCCCATCACGCCGATGGCACCCGCGACATCTTTGGGTCCGATAGCGATGTGCTCCACGTCTGCCTCTGTTCCCAGGGCCTGGAGGACGACCTTGGAAATATCGATGTCCCCATTCCCCCCACCACCACCGATGACGAGTACCTGGGTATGCTGAAGCGGGCGCTGGTCCCCCGGGCCCTGGATTTTCAGCCCGAGGTCATCTTCTGGGAGTTTGGTTACGATGGCACCCAAGGGGAATATGGCGACCGCGGGCTCTCCCCCGACTGCCATATCCGGATCGCCGGAATGATAAAGGACGTGGCCGATAAGGTGTGTGGGGGCAGGTTGGTCGCTATCCTCTGCGGCGGCTCCGGGCGCCGGACCGCCAGCTATACCATACCCCGGATCATAGATTGTCTCGCGGGCGGCAAGGATAACCATGACAGGGAGGTGGACCTTGGGAGCGAATAGATGGACGGGCCGCAGGGGCATTTTGGGGGCCAGCGTCCTGGCCGTGGCGGCGGTCGCTGTCTTCATTGTCGTGAACGGCGGTGAGGGCCCCCCGGCTGACCCCTCACCACCACCCCCGGCCGGCTCCGGTACCTTCAAAGGCTCCCCGGACGCCCCTATAACTATCATCGAGTACGCGGACTTTCAGTGCCATTTCTGTCAGAGTTTTGCCCGCACCACGGAACGTGAAATGGACAGGGCGTATATCCAGACCGGAAAGGTGCGCATAGAATACAGGCACTTCGTTATATTCGGCGAGGAATCCGTTCAGGCGGCCCTGGCCTCGGAATGCGCCGCCGAGCAGGACCGCTTCTGGCCCTATCACGACCTGTTGATGGCCACCGAGCCGGACCCTCAGGTAAGGGACCTCACCAGCGGCAAGCTCAAGGACCTGGCCCGGGCCCTGGGCCTGGACCAGGACGGCTTCGACTCCTGCCTGGACTCCCAAAGGTATCGCGATAAGGTCGACCGGGATGTTGAGGAAGGAAGGGCCGCGGGGGTCGAGGCCACCCCCTCGTTTATCATCGGCGGGAAAAGAATAAGGGGGGCCCAGTCCTTTTCCACCTTCCAGGGCATAATCGACGGGTTGCTTGCGGATTCCGGCAACTGAGACCGGAGGCATCGAGATAGCACTCCTGGGCAATTTTCGCGCAACCCCCTGGCCGGGAAGGGCTATCCCCATCCTGGGCCTGGTGGGGATGGGCATCTCCGGCTATCTGACCTATACGGGCTGGAGAAATCTTGAGCCGGTCTGTCTGCCCGTAAGCGACTGCGCCTCCGTTCTGGCCAGCACCTATGCCCGCGTGGGGGGAATTCCCCTGGCCGCCCTGGGGCTGGCCATGTACGGCGTCCTGACCGGCCTGGGCCTGTGGCTAAGGGCGACGGGCAGCGGGGCCAGGCAGGGCCCGGTCACCCTGGCCATGTATGTGGTGGCCCTGGGGGGCACCCTGTACTCCGCCTACCTTTTCTACCTTCAATTAACGGAGATCCATGCCTTTTGCACCTGGTGCCTGGCCTCCGCGGCGGTGGTGTCCGCCATACTCCTGCTATCCATAAAGCAGCTTTTCGCCCTCAGAAAGGTCCCCGCTCAGAGGCCTCGTTCCTGA
>JAZFUS010000008.1:0-11133 GCA_036447315.1 Dehalococcoidia bacterium | reverse complement strand
GCTGCTTCTGTCTATGAAGTTGCTGCCCGTCAGGAGGATTTCAATGGTCTTCATCTTGCCCAGGGCCCCTTTAGACGGCTGCTCTTGCGCCACCTTTTTTGCCTGTTGATACAGTGAACGGGCCTCATCCTCCCGTTCGAGCTGCACGGTGAGAAGGCTGACGACATCCACCATCCTGTCGATGGTGTCGATTTGCCACTCGGGCCAGCCGCCGAGCCTCTGGATCAATTGCCCTGTCCAACCGAAATGCTGGACTGACTGCTTGCCCAGGCGCTCCAGCCCCTGGGCCGCTTCCTGGGCGGGAAGGCGGTCGATGTTGACGATCTGGTCGATAAGCCTTGGGTAATTGACAACGAAGGTGTACTCTATTTTCAGTGACATATTGAGCAGGGCGATGATGGACTCCCTTTGCTTGTCGGTGAGCCTGTCAGCTTCCAGCATCGGCGATTCGCCTCCCCTGTCCACCTTCCCCGGCGGACTCTTTTCGTAATACCACCCCCGGCTTGCCCGGCAAGTCTAACCCATGGGGAGAGGGCCGTCAACGGCCGGAATTTTGACCGCATAAAATAATCGGACAGAAAGCACTCCCTGAGCTTCGGACCATTATTTACCCACCCGCCCGCCCGGATATCTTTTTCGGGAGCATCCGCTCCCGCTCCCTCGTGGCTCCGGACCGAAAATTCTGAACCACCTGCCCAGGCATCTTTATCGGGGACTGACCAATTAGACATATTATGTTATAATGTAACAAAATGTTACTGATTCCCAAAAGGGGGGGAACATGTCACCGGTGATACGTATCGATGACGATGTATTGGGCGAGCTCAAGAGACGGGCTGTTTCCCTGGACATGATCTTCGAGGCACCCAATACCGTTCTGAGGGAAGTCTTGGGACTGGAGAAGGTCGGGACCGAGGAGCCAGGTCCGCCACATAAGGTGGACATTGTGTTAACGGACGCCGATTTCCAGTATGCGATAATTCCTTTGCCCAGGGACAGGAGAAGCTTCTTTCCCGGCTACAAAATTGAGTTCGACATGCTGACAGACGATCTGGGGGTACTGACCTCTCACGTGACCTCCGCCCCCAGGGGGACCCCCATAGGCGACCGCGATGGCGGGAAGTTTGTTCAGGGCGGGCTTCGTCCCTGGTACGATAAGCACCCGGAGCTAAAGGCCGGGGCCAGGCTCGTTATAGAGGCTCTGGTGCCGGGGAAACGCTATAGGCTGTCTATAGCTCGGGCTTAAATGGACCTATTTCGTTATTCGATGGCCGGACTGCCTGCGGTCCGTTACCCCCCGGCCATGGCGGGGACGATGCTGACCTCGTCGCCCGACTTCAGGGTCGAGGCCATCTCCTGGAGGAACCGGATGTCCTCCCCGTTGATATAGACGTTCACGAACTGCTGGATCTTGCCCTCCTCATCACACAGCCGCGCCTTGATGCCCGGAAACTGGGCATCAAGGTTGTCCAGGCACTCAACGAGGTTGGCGGCATCCAACTCCACCGTGCCCTGACCGCCCGTCAGGCTCCGCAGAGGGCTGGGAATTCTTACTTTGACGCTCACGGAATCTCCCTTCCTGGTCGAAAAATGGTCTCCCGGGGGCTTCTTAGCCCTCCACGATGTCGCCGCTGATGGGGTCCACCCTGACCCCTTTGGAGATGACCCAGGTGATGCCCTCCTCGATATCCTCCTCCCGCCCCTCCATCTCCAGGACCACCCACCCCCTGTCCTCGGTGACATCGGCCCGGCGGATATTGGTCACCACCCGGACCTGCAGCCCCAGGTTGTAGATAACAGGCTCCGTGATTAACTCGGAGGGGAAGGTGAACATAACCCGTCGCTTTGCCATTTCTCATCCTCCATTGTTCGATTAACAACCCCACAGGGGGGAGTGGGACCACCCCGTCAGAGGTCCCCCCGCCCCTGCATTGCCTCCTCAAAGGAGCCCATGGTGGGCTGGATGTGAATCAGGGGCGACACGGTATCTATCACCGCCTCCAGCGTACGGAAGCCGATCCCGGTGATGAAGGCCACGGTGAGCTCATCCCCCTTGATGGCCCCCGAGGCCGCCAGCCTCCTCAGGCTGGCCACCGTCACGCCCCCGGCGGTCTCGGTAAAGACCCCCTCGGTCTCCGCCAGGAGCTTTATCCCCTGCTTGATCTCCTCATTGCTGACGGCGACGGCCCCGCCGCCCGATTCCCGGATGGCCTTCAGGGAATAGAAGCCGTCCGCGGGATTGCCGATAGCCAGGGACTTGGCGATGGTGTTGGGCTTCACCGGGGTGATGCGCTCTTCCCCCTCGGCGAAGGCGGTGGCCACGGGGGAGCACCCCTCCGCCTGCGCGGCATACATCCGGGTCTTGACCGGGCCGGTGAGCCCCAGCATGTGCAGCTCCTTGAGGCCTTTCCATATCTTGGTGAGCAGGGAGCCCGAGGCCACGGGCACGATGGCGTGGGCCGGGCCCTTCCACCCCAGTTGCTCCACCACCTCGTAACCGATGGTCTTGCACCCCTCGGCGTAAAAGGGGCGGATATTGATATTGACGAAGGCCCAGGGGTACTTATCGGCCAGCTCCGAGCACAGGCGGTTCACCTGGTCATAGTTTCCCTCCACGGCCACCATGGTGGGCTGGTAGATGGAAGCCCCGATGATCTTGCCCTGCTCCAGGTCCGCCGGCACGAAGACATAGGCCTTGAGGCCGGCCCGGGCGGAGTGGGCGGCCACGGAGCAGGCCAGGTTCCCCGTCGAGGCGCAGGCCAGCGCCTCGAAGCCGAATTCCCGGGCCTTGGTGGCGGCCACCGAGACCACCCGGTCCTTGAAAGAGTAGGTGGGATTGACGCAGTCGTTCTTGATCCAGAGATTGTCCAGGCCCAGCACCCGGCCCAGGTTGTGGGCCCTGATCAAAGGGGTGAATCCGGTGCCGATATCCACCACCTCACCATCCACGGGGAGGAGGTCTTTATATCTCCAGTGCGTCGCCGGGCCCCGGGCGATCTTCTCCCGGGTCAGCTCCTTGGCCATGGCCTCATAGTCGTAGGTCACCTCCAGGGAACCGAAGCAGAGCTCGCAGACATAGACAGGCTCCAGGGGGTACTCCCGCCCGCACTGTCGACAGGTTAATGCTTTAGCATAGGACATAAGGTCTTTTCCTCAAGGGATGGGTGGGGGGCCGGGGGTGGGGGGCCTGCTTCACCGGATATGTCCGCTCACGCGGAGTGGAGGCGATTCAGGAGGACCTCGGCTTCCCGGATGATGCCGCTGATGATTTCCTGCACCGTGGGCACATCCCGGACCAGACCGACCACCTGGCCGCAGGAGATGACCCCGGCATCCAGGTCGCCACTGGTATAGGCGTCTTTGGTGAGGAGGCCGCTGATATGGGGCATCAGCTCCTCCAGGGTGGCGCCCTTTTCTTCCATCTCCAGGACATCCTGGGCGGGCTTGGTCCGCATGTAGCGGCCGGCGTTTTTGATGGAGCGCTCGATGACCATGGTATCCGTTTCCTTGGCCGCGACCATCCACTCCTTGACGTTGTCGTGCGCCCAGCACTCCCGGCTGGCCAGAAAACGGGTGCCCATGACCACACCCTCGGCCCCCAGGGCCAGGGCGGCCACAAATCCCCGGGCATCGCCGATGCCCCCGCCGCACATCAGGGGGACCTTTAACGAGTCCACCGCCTGGGGGACCAGGACCATGGTGGTGACGTCGTCCATGCCGGGGTGCCCCCCCGCCTCGAAGCCCACAATGGTGACGGCATCCACCCCCGCCCTCTCGGCGCTCAGGGCATCCCGGATGCGGGCCACCTTATGGACCACCCGGACGCCGCCCTTGTGGAACTGCTCCATGAAGGCTTCGGGGCTGCGCCCCGAGGTCTCCACTACCCTGACCCCCTCGTCGATGAGGGTGGCGATATACTCCTCGGTGTTCAAGGGCCTCATGGTGGGAAAGAGATTGATATTCACTCCGAAGGGCTTGTCGGTGAGGGCCTTGGTCTTCTTTATCTCCTCCCGAAGCTCCTGGGGGGTGGGCAGGCTGGCCGAGGCTATGATGCCGCAGCCTCCGGCATTGGAGATGGCGGCCACCAGGCCGGCGTTGGACAGCCACTGCATGCCGCCGCCGACGATGGGATACTTTATGCCGAATAGCTCGGTGATTTTAGTCTGGAACATACCTCGCCCCCCGTCAGGTCAATGCTACCTTAAAAGCATGAAGGAATCAAGGGGGCCGGGCCTCCCCCCATCTCACCTGTTGAAAACTGACCCCGGCCCAGCTATAATCTGTGTTTGGGAGAGGAGAACTGATTTGTTCAAGAGCCATACCTGCGGCGAGCTGCGCCAGGAACACGTGGGCCAGAGGGTAACCCTGTCGGGGTGGGTGCACCGGCGCCGGGACCACGGAGGGCTGGTCTTCATCGACCTCCGGGACGGGGAGGGCCTGGTCCAGGTGGTGTTCAATCCCGAGGCCTCTGACTCGGGACATAACGTGTCGGACCGGCTTCGCAACGAGTTCGTGCTCCGGGTGGAGGGGGAGGTGGCCCTGCGGCCCCCGGGGACGGAGAACCCCAAACTGGCCACGGGCGCGGTGGAGGTAAAGGCGGAGCAGGCCGAGATCCTCAATCCCTCCAAGACCCCGCCTTTTTACATCAACGAAGACGTGGAGGTGGACGAAAGCCTGCGTCTCAAGTACCGCTATCTGGATATCCGCCGCCCCCGCCTCAGGGAGAACCTCCGGCTGCGTCACCGGGTGATAAAGTATATGCGGGACTTCCTGGATGAGCGGGGCTTCATCGAGGTGGAGACCCCCCTCCTCATAAAGAGCACCCCCGAGGGGGCCCGGGACTACCTGGTGCCCAGCCGCCTCCATCCGGGCAGTTTCTATGCCCTGCCCCAGTCCCCCCAGCAGCTAAAGCAGATCCTCATGGTGGCCGGTGTGGAAAAGTATTTCCAGATAGCTCGCTGCTTTCGGGACGAGGACCAGAGGGCCGACCGCCAGCCGGAGTTCACCCAGCTCGACCTGGAGATGAGTTTTGTGGAGGAAGAGGACATCCTAAAGCTAATGGAGGAGATGTTCATCGGGCTGTTGGAGACGGTGACTCCCCATCTGCGGATGATCAAGCCCTTCCCCCGTCTCACCTATGCGGAGGCCATGGCGCGCTACGGTACCGACAAGCCCGATCTCAGGTTCGGGCTGGAGCTGGGCGACATCACCGAAATCGCCGGCGGCTCTGAATTCGAGATATTTCGCTCCACCGTCGGTGCGGGGGGGGAGGTGCGGGGGTTCAGCGCCCCGGGGTGCGCCTCCTATTCCCGCCGCCAGCTCGACGAGCTGACGGAGATGGCCAAGAGCAGCGGGGCCGGGGGGCTTATCAGTATGGCCCTGGAGGCCCCGGCCCGGGAGATCACCCCCCAGCAGGGGGTGAAGTCGGTGCTGTCCCGGTTCCTGCCCCAGGACAAACTGCGGGAGATAGCGGTGCGGCTGGGGGCCGGGGAGGGGGACCTGATCCTCATCGTGTGCGGGGATGGCCCCCTGGTGAGCCGGACCCTGGCCGGGCTTCGCCTGGAGATGGGACGCCGCCTGGGGCTTGCCGACCCCAATCTCATGGCCCTGGGCTTCATCACCGACTTTCCGCTGCTGGAAAGGGGACCGGGGGAGGGGAGGTGGCAGCCCATGCACCACCCCTTTACCGCCCCGCGGGATGGGGACATCCCCCTCCTGGATACGGACCCGGGCGGGGTCGTGGCCCAGAGCTACGACCTGGTGTGTAACGGCTGCGAGATCTCCTCGGGGAGCATCCGCATCCACCAACGGGAACTCCAGGAGAAGATATTCGGGCTTTTGGGATACTCGAAGGAGGAGGTGGAGGCGCGCTTCGGATGCCTGCTGGAGGCCTTCGAGTACGGCGCCCCTCCCCATGGGGGCATTGCCCCGGGCATCGACCGCCTGGTGATGCTCCTGGCTGGAGAGGAGAACATCCGGGAGGTTATCGCCTTCCCCAAGACCCAGAGCGGCACGGACCTGATGTTCGACGCCCCCTCTCCGGTATCCGAGGAGCAGCTCCGGGAGCTGCATATCAGGCTGAGGAACACATAATAGGAGGGATTGGCCATGGCCGAAATAGATACCTTGAAGGTGGCCGAGGGAATTCACCAGATCGATACCCGGTGCTATGATATGCCCCGGTTCCTGGCGTCCTACCTGGTGGTCTCGGACAAGATAGCCCTCATCGACAGCGGCCCCACCACCGCCGTGGACAATGTCCTGGAGGGGATCAGGGAGCTCGGCTTCGCCTTCAAGGACATAGATTACGTGGTGCTCACCCATATCCATCTGGACCATGGCGGGGGCGCCGGGACCATGCTCAAGGAGCTGACCAATGCCCGGGTTATAGTCCATGATAGGGGTGCCCGGCACGTAATCGACCCCACCCGGATTATCGAGGGGCAGATCCAATTTGGTGGGGAGGACGCCCTCAGGATGGACGGATACCCCATCGCCGTCGATGCCGACCGGGTGGTGGCCGCCGCCGACGGGGACGAGATCGACCTGGGGGGCGGCCGGAAGCTCCGCCTGCTGCACATCCCCGGCCATACCCGGACCGCTATGGCTATCTATGATGAGAAGACCCGGGGCCTCTTCCCCGGTGACTCCCTGGGGGTCTATCGCACTGAGATAGATGTCTTGATACCTGCCGCCCCGTCGCCGGACTTCGACCTGGAGGTTTCCCTGGACTCCATAAAAAAGATGGCCGGACTTCCCGTCGACCTGATCCTGTTGGCCCATTTTGGGGCCTCTACAAAGGTAGCTCACATACAGGAGTTGGCGCCTCAAAGGCTCTCGTACTGGTGCCGGAAGGTGGAGGGCTGGATGAAGGAGGTCTCCCCCGAGGAGGTGGGGCGGAAACTCAAGGCCGACCTCGTCGGGGACCTGGAGCCCCTCCCCGACAAGGGAGCACTCTATGAGTACTTCACCGGGGACCTGGCGGAGATGAGCGCCAACGCCATCATGGGTTATTTGCAGCGGAAGAGCCCCTAGGGGTCCCTTCCCCCCGGCTTCTCCTTCGTGATATAATTGAAAGGGATTTATTTGTGAAGGTTTCTACCGAGAATCTACCGGATAGCCAGGTATCGCTCCGGGTGGAGTTGGAGGCGGAGGACATGGAGCGCTCTCTGGAGACGGCCTACCGCCATCTGTCGAAGAGGGCGGTGGTGCCCGGTTTTCGCAAAGGCAAGGTGCCCCGCGATATGCTGGAGCGCATGCTGGGGCGCGACGCGTTCCTCCAGGAGGCCATGGAGCATTCGGTCCCCGAGGCCCTGAGCAAGGCCCTGGAGGAGAACGATATCCAGGCCATCGCCACGCCCCAGATCGAGGTTGTGCAGGTTGAGCCGCTGGAGTTCAAGGCCACGGTGGCCGTGCGGCCCACTGTGGAGCTGGGGGACTACCGCCAGGTGCGGCTGGACTCCGAGAAGGTGAAGGTCGGCAAGAAAGAGATTCAGGAGGCCCTGGAGCATCTCCCCGTCCAGCATGCCGCCTGGGAGCCGGTGGAGCGCCCGGCCCGGTTGGATGATCTGGTAACGGTGGACGTCGAGGGCAGTTCGAACGGCAAGAGTTTCCTGAGCCGGAAGGGGGTCCAAATCCAGGTGAACCCCGACATTTTTTACCCCGTTCCCGGGTTTGCTCAGGAGCTGGATGGCGTGGCCCGGGGGGAGTCGAAGGAGTTCACCCTGGCCTTCCCCGCCGACCACCCCGCCCAGGAGCTCCGGGGTAACGAGTATCTCTTCCGGGTCGTGGTTGGGGAGGTGAAGGAGAAGAGGCCGGCCCCCCTGGACGATGACTTCGCCAAGGGCCTGGATTTTTCCGATCTGGACGCCCTCAGAAAGCAGGTGGCCTCGGACCTCAAGGCCCGGGGTGAAGCGGTGGCCCGGGAGCGCCTGGAGTCCAGGGTGGTGGATGTGGTGACCGATATTTCCCGGGTGGAGTTTCCTCCCGTTCTGGTGGAGCGGGAGGTGGAACGCCTGATGAGGGGACGGGAGCGAGACCGCCTGAGCAATCTGGAGAAAACCGATGACGAGCTGAAGCAGGAGCTCGAGTCCCAGGCCCGGACAAGGATTATCCAATCCCTGGTCCTGGGCAGGCTGGCCGAGGAGGAGAAGCTGGAGGTGGATGAGGATGAGGTCGGTGCCGAGGTGGATAAGATAGTCCTGGAGGCGGGCGAAAAGGGTGGGGATTTGCGAAGATTCCTGTCTTCCCCCGGAGCCCGCGATTCCGTCAAGGACGTCCTGCTTACCCGAAAAACGGTGGACCGCCTGGTCGCCATCGCGGTCCAGGTGGAGAAGAAGGCTGACGTCCCTGCCGGTCCGGCCTGAGGGGGCCGACCCGGACCGGGACATTCGAGTTGATAGAGCCGGGAGCGGACCTCCCGGAGGACCCGTAAGGACCCGTAAGGACCCGTAAGGAAAGGATGAAAAATATGGACACGAACCCCAGAAACATTATACCCATGGTGGTGGAGAGCGGTGCCCGGGGGGAGCGGGCCTACGACATATACTCGCTGCTGCTGCGGGAGCGCATCGTTTTCCTGGGCACCCCCATCAATGACGTGGTCGCCAACCTGATCGTTGCGCAGCTTCTCTACCTGGAGCGGGAGGACCCGGACAAGGATATCAGCATCTATCTGCATTGCCCCGGGGGTATCATCAGCTCGGGGCTGGCCATCTACGATACCATGCAGCTGATCCAACCCGAAATCTCGACTATCTGTGTGGGGCAGACGGCCTCCATGGGCACCCTGCTCCTCTGCGCCGGCACCCATGGCAAACGATATGCCCTGCCCAACTCCACCATCCACATGCACCAGCCCCTGGGTGGCGCCCAGGGACAGGCTTCGGATATAGCCATCGCGGCCAAGGAGATCCTGCGGCTGCAGGATATCATTCGAAACATCCTGGTCACCCACACCGGACAGAAGCTGGAGAAGATAGCCCAGGATACCGACCGGGACTTCTACCTCAGCGCCCCCCAGGCGGTGGATTATGGCCTGGTGGACGAGATATTGACCAAAGCCCCCAAGGAGGCCAAGGGGGAGCTTCGCTAGATTGGGGTAGCGCAGGAATTTCATTATAAAGGAGGCACCCGTGCCAGCAGTACTCTACGAGAAAAAAGGACATATCGCCCATATCACCCTGAACCGCCCCGAGGCCATGAATTCCATCAATGCCGAGGTCTGGGACAGCCTGACCAAGGCGTGGCTCCAGGTCCGGGACGACGATGAGGTGTGGACGGCCATCGTTACCGGGACCGGGGACCGGGCTTTTTGCGCCGGGGCCGACCTGGTCGAGATGAGCAAGGTCTTTCAGGCGGCCATCGCCGAGGGGAGGCCCCCCCTGCTCCCCCTCCCTCCGGTGACCCCCATGATGGGCCTGGAGGTATATAAACCCTTTATCGCGGCCATCAATGGGGTGGCCCTGGGGGGCGGCATGGAGCTGGCCCTGGCCTGCGATATCAGGATCGCGGCCGAGACTGCCCGGCTGGGGACCCCGGAGGTCAAGCAGGGCATCATACCCACCGCCGGGGCGACCCAGAGGCTGCCCCGCTTCGTGGCCTTCGGGATTGCCCTGGAGATCCTCCTCACCGGCGACATGATCAGCGCTCAGGACGCCTATCGCATCGGCCTGGTCAACCACGTGGTCCCGGCGGCGGAGCTGGCGGCGGCGGCGGAGGCCCTGGCGGAGAAGATCAACGCCAATGGCCCCGTGGCCGTGAGGGGCGCCAAGGAGGCGGCCTACCGGGGGGTGAGGATGTCCTTAAATGACGGGCTCAGGCTGGAGCAGGTCATCTCCCAGACGGTGGTCGGCTCCGATGACGCCAAGGAGGGGCCCAAGGCCTTCTCCGAGAAAAGGAAGCCCGAATTTAAGGGGAGATAGCCCGGCCCGGAGGGCCGGGCAAAAGGGGCCGGCCGCCGATATCCTGGAATCTATGGACCAACGAGGGCCGGGGAGGGGAGACCCACCCCGGCCCCCTTTTGGGCGATACTGAAAATCGCCGCCGGGTCTCCCGGGAGCCCGTTATCTCCGGAGATTGCTTCTGGAGCGGGACCAGGCGCTGGCCAGGTGCACCCAGGGGCCGGAGTTGCGTCCGAAGATCCGGCCCTGGCCCAGCGCCGCCAGGAAGCTAGAGCCATCCTCGAACTCGGGCATCTCCACGTAGGCGCGGCCGACCTCATAGGGGTGATGGGCATCGCTGCCCGCGCTCCGAAGCAGGCTGTGGCGACGGGCGAAACGGCGGGCCCGGAGCGAGCTGAAGGGCATCAGGCTGCGGGAATTGAGGACCTCCACGATATCGGTATCGGCAAGGATCTCCAGGAGGGCCTGTTCCCGGCCGATGGAGAGTCTCATACTGTCGAAGGGATGGGGGAGGCATACCAGGCCGCCCTGTTCCCTGATCCGGGCCACCACCTCCCCTGCGGACAGGCCGCTGGGGACCCTTTCGGTAAGGAACAGTCCCATGATCTCCCCCCGGGGCGTCAATATCTCCTCGCCCACGATCACCGGAAAGGGAGCTATCTCCCGGGTTTTCAGGGCGCCTTCCACGGAGTCGTGGTCGGTCACCGCCAGGCAGTTGATGCCGGTCTTTAAGCAGGCGGCTACCAGTTCCTCGGGGGACATCTGGCAATCGCCGGAGTACACGGTATGGGAGTGAAGATCGGCTCTGAGCACGGTTTCAGGCCCTTTCCAGGTATTCCGCGGTGCGGGTATCCACCTTGATCCTGTCGCCGGTATGGACGAACAGGGGGACCTGAAGGGTGAGGCCGGTCTCCATGGTGGCCGGCTTGGTGCCCCCGGTGGCCGTATCTCCCTTGAAGCTGGGGCCGGTCTCGGCCACGGTGAGCTCCACCGCCGTGGGCAGCTCCACCCCCACCGGACTGTCCTTATAAAAGGATACCTGCAGGGACATTCCCTCCAGCAGGTAGGGTAGGACATCGTTCAAGTGGCTGGACTCCAGGGAAATCTGCTCATAGTTTTCGGTGTCCATAAAGAAGTATAGCTCACCTTCCCGATACAGATATTGCATGGAGCGCTGGTCCAACCGCGCCCGGGGGAAGCGCTCCCCCGCCTGGAAGGTGCGCTCGATGGT
>JAZFUS010000007.1:0-8923 GCA_036447315.1 Dehalococcoidia bacterium | reverse complement strand
GGGGCTTCGCCCCTCTGGACACCCCGGAACCAGGGGGGGCAAAGCTGCCGCGCCTCGCTTGGGGGGTGGGGTTTACGAGAAACCCCTTATGACCTCAGCCCACGGGGCAAAAACCCACCGGACAAAAACCCTCTGCACTCTCCACTACTCGCTGTACCCCCTGTCAGGTATAGACTTTCCTTATGAGCTTAGCCCACAGGGCGAAAAAGGGGTCAGCGGGGCGACAGCAGGGTGCGGATGTCCTTCACCAGGTCGTCCGGTTCGAAGTAATTATCGGGAACGTAGGCCGCCCGGACGATCTGCCCTCTATCTATCAGGTAGACCACCACGGAGTGTTCTACGATGTAGTCCCCGTGCCCCGTGGCGGGCCCATCGTCGGGCGCACCCCCCCCCGGTGCGGAATCGAGCGGCCTGGACTCGACTTCATAGGCCCGCCACACCGGCTTCAGGGCCTCCCGGGTCCCGGTGAGGAAGAGCATGCCCGGAGGCGAGGGGCGGGTATCGAGGTACTCCGCCGCCGCCTCCGGGGTATCCCTCTCGGGGTCCAGGCTCACGCCCACGAAGCGCACCTGCCTCGCCTCCTCGGGGCTGAGCTGGTCGGCCACCAGCTTCAGCTTGAGGGAGGTGATGGGGCAGGCGGTAACACAGTTGCTGTATATGAAGGTGAGGGCGACCACTTCGCCCCGGAAGTCGATGAAATGTACTTCCTCCCCCGACTGGTCGATGAGGGCGAAACCCCGGGCGGGGGTGGGCGTCACCGGCCAGGCCCCATGCAGGCCATCCCCCCCCCGGCAGGCTATCAGCAATACCGCCAGCAGCGGGAGGAGATACCCCAGGCGGGCACGATTCCACCCCGGGCCCGGGGGGCGGGGCACGGGGGGTCCGTCAGGGGGAAGAGGTCTCATTTTTGCCCCGATTATCCTGGCCATACGTTGTTTCAATGGCACAGCGGCCGCGCCAGCAGGTTCTGTTCCGACAACAGGACCCGGATGTTGTGGCGCAGGTCCGCGGCTTTGAGCTCCAGGCCGGTCCGATAGGCCCGGAACCTGCCCTTGGTGTCGATAAGGACCAGCCGGGCGGGCTCTGTCTCGTCGCCTATATGTTCATAGTGAGCCCGCACCTGCGCCACGTCCTCCCGGGAGCCCGTGAGGATGTAGAAGTTCTGCGGCATCCCTTCCAGGCCGCCGAGCAGGGCACCCTCCTTATCGGGGGCAGCGGTCACGGCCAGGAAGGCCGCTCGCCCCGCTTCCTGGTAGTAGTCCATCTGGGCGGAGGCCTCTTTGACCATGCCGGTGAAGGCCCGGCAGTCGGCGGAGCAGCCGGCATCGAGGAACGTAAGGACCACTACCTTGCCCCGGAGGTCTGCCAGCTCCAGCTTTTGCCCGGCCCGGGTGGTGAGCTGAAAATCGGCGGCCGGGGCCAGGGTTACCTCCCGCATCTCCCGGATGTTTGGTATCCCCGAGACGGATATCAGGAAGTCACAGCCGGAAAGCCCCAGGGTGGCCAGCAGGAGAAGGGCCACCCCAACGGTGGGGACCCGGGTCACTTCAAATCACCTGACCAGGACATTACAGGTCTATTATAACGCATCGCGCCAATAAAGGATAAACTCATTGCCCGGGGGGCTTGCATCTATTTTACAAAGGGGTTTCTTTGGTGTATAGTTAGAGGGTTAGTTCTAGTTTGGGTTGTTACAAGCTTCTTTGCCTTTTCAGCCAGGTAAGTATTGGATGACCGAACTCCAACTAAAATATTATTGAGAGGAGGTCATCCAGTGAGTTTCGAGGACAAGTCTCTCCAGTGTTCCGATTGTGCGGCTACCTTCACTTTCAGCGCTGAGGAGCAAGAGTTTTTCCAGTCCAGAGGCTATGTCAACGAGCCGAAGCGCTGTCCCACGTGCCGGCAGGCAAGGAAGTCGGAGCGTTCTGGAAGCAGTGGCTATGGGGGCGGGCAACGACAGATGTTTCCCGCGACCTGCGCCGAGTGCGGCAAGGAAACCGAAGTCCCCTTTGAGCCTCGTGGCGATAGGCCGGTTTACTGTAACGATTGCTACCGCAAAATCAGGCCCAGCCGGTAACGCCGGGACCTGACCCCGGAGCATAGCTGAACTGGGGATATTGGGCTCGCGTGTGTTCGTAACATATATTGGCGTCATTGAGAGTCTTCATCTTTGAGTGTGGACCCCGAGACTCCCTATTTGTTCGCTTTCTTAAGGATGGTGAGGCGACTGGTGGGTTTTACACCGGTTTCTGAACCGTTGTTGTTTTTATCAAAGGGGGGCGGCAAGATTTGAAAGAGCCAAAGAGCGCCGGATGAAGGCGCGATCAAGGGCGGCCGGAGAGCAGCCAGGGGCTGAGGTTCCGGTCGGGCTCAGCAAAGGCACTCGAGCCGTGACCATCGGGGTGGGACCAAGTAAACGGGTAAAAGGAGCACTACTATGAGAATCTACGTGGGTAACCTGTCCTATGACATAACCGATGAGGAGATGCGGGGGGAATTCGAGGCTTTCGGGGAAGTGGCGTCTGTGGACATCATAACGGACAAATATAGCGGGCGACCCAAGGGATTCGGTTTTGTGGAGATGCCTAACCAGACTGAGGCCCAGGCCGCTATTACCGCTCTCAATGGTAAAATGCTGAGGGAGCGGACCCTTAATGTAAATGCGGCCCGGCCCCGTACCGAGGGCCCGGGCGGAGGCGGCGGGTTTGGTGGAGGCGGAGGTGGGCAGAGAAGATACTAAGCTACATTTTCGCTTGATTCTGCCGGGGGCACATACGAAACAACCAGAGCTCCGAAGGGCGATGGCAGCGGGCGCCGGTGTCAACCGCGGGCCAGGGCCGGACCAATCACCATGGGAGGAAGCGTAACATGAATATCTATGTGGGCAACTTTTCTTTCGAGGTGACTAAGGAAGATCTACGACAGGAATTCTTGGCTTTCGGAGAGGTAATTTCGGTAACCATGATGGACCGTCGGTTTGTGGGTAACGGGCAATCCAGGGGATATGGATTTGTGGAGATGCCCTCCCCGATTGAGGGGCAGGCCGCTATCAGCGCCCTCCATGGAAAAACCCTCAGGGACAGCATGATTGACGTTATTCAGGCCCTCCCCCTTTCTGACGCCAGTGGCAATGGCTCGCACGGTCACAAAAAAGGAGCCAGGTACGGCCTGAATTCATCCCGGAGAATCTAAGCCGCCGGTCATCCTCCATCTGAATACTATCGGCGGCCGTGGTGGCGGCGGGTTTGTGGGTCTCACCTTTCTTTCAGCTTCCGTCTCCCGGGGCCGCTGGTCAGTTTATCCCGCCGGCAGCTCCGACCACCCCTCTCCTCTTTCCTGATTCGCCACCGGGTATCCCGCCCGTTTCCAACCGGACATACCTTCTTCGACCCTTTCTCGACTTCAATACTCGATGTCTCGCCGGGGAGGGGGGTTATGCTCCACGTTTCTCTAAGCCGGGTTGCTCAGGGCCCAGGTCATGTTGTAGTAGAGCCCCCTCCGGTCCAACAGCTCCTGGTGAGAGCCCATCTCGGCGATTTTCCCCCCCTCGAAGACGATGATGCGGTCGGCATCGGTTATGGTGGACAGCCGGTGGGCGATAATGAGGCAGGTGCGCCCCCGGACCAGGCGGCGGAGGGATTTTTGCATGAGGCGCTCCGCGTCGGTATCCACACTGGAGGTGGCCTCATCCAGTATCAGGACGGGCGGATCGGCCAGGATGGCCCGGGCCAGGCAGATAAACTGGCGCTGTCCGGCGCTGAGGTTGCCCCCCCTTTCCCCCACTTGAGTTTCGTAGCCGTGCTCCAGGTGAGCTATGAAGTCGTGGGCGCCGGCCGTCCTGGCGGCCTCGATGACCTCATCATGGCCGGCCTCGGGGTGCCCGTATCGGATATTGTCCTCTATGCTGCCGGAAAAGAGGAAGGGGTCCTGGGGCACGATACCTATCTGGCGCCGCAATGACTGCTGGGTGACGGAGCGCACGTCGCGGCCGTCCACGGTTACCTCGCCCCGCTCCACCTCATAGAAACGGACGATCAGGTTCGCCAGGCTGCTTTTGCCGGCCCCGGTCCGCCCCACGATGGCCACGGTCTCTCCGGGGTTGATGGTCAGGTCTATGTCGTGGAGAACCTCCACGCCGGGTTCATAACCGAAGCTGACCCCGTGAAACCCGATCTCCCCTACCGGGGGCGTCTCGGTCGCCTGGGGGCTATCCTTGATTTCCGGTTCGATGTCGAGCAGTTCGAAGATGCGCGCTCCTGAGGCCATGGCACGCTGTATCTCGGTGTACTCCATGGTCAGTTCCAGCACGGGGTCGAAGAAGCGCTGGATATAGAGCACAAAGCCCAGGAGAACGCCAACACCCATCTCTCCGGCCAGGACCTGATATCCGCCAAAGACGATAACCAGGCCGGTAGCCATGGCGGTCAGTATCTCGACTATGGGCATCATAACCGCTCGCAGTTTGGCGGCGCCTATGTTGGCGCTTAAATGGTCCCTGTTTACGGTATCGAATTGCTCTGAGTTTACTTCCTCCCGGGACAGGCTTTGAGTTACCCTCACCCCGGATATGCCTTCGTGAAGCTGGGCGTTGACGGTGGCGATGGCCTGTCGCACCCTGATGAAGGCGCGGCGGGCATACTGCTGCCACACGATGGCCACTATGACCAGGGCCGGCACCACGGAAAGCGTGAGCAGGGCAAGCCGGGTATTCATGATGAGCATCACGGTGGCTATTCCCACCAGGGTCAGGGCGCTGGTGATGATGTTAAGGATGCCGCCGGCGAGAAGTTCCTGTATCTGCTGTACGTCGTTTTGCACCCGGGACATGATTTTACCCACTTTGTTCCGATCGAAGAAGCCCAGCGACAGCCGCTGCAGGTGGTCGAACATCTCGTTGCGCAATCTGAAAATTATCGATTGGCCGGCATAGGTCAGGTACAGCTCTTCCAGGTACCGGCCGGCCCAGGCCATCAGGGCCACTCCGATAAAGATCATGGCAATGATGTCCAGCCCACCCAGGTTGCCGGTCTGGATGAACCGGTCGGTGGCGACAGCCACCAGGTAGGGCACGGCCAGGGTGGCCAGGGAGCGGACCACCATCCCCCCGGCCCCCAGGGCCAGCCATAATTTGACCGGGGCCATGTATTTGACCAGCCGGGCTACCACCCGAACGTCATATACCTTGCCCAGCACCTCATCTTCATCGAAGGCGCTGTGGAGGCCGCCTCCCACGTGATCGCCGGCACCGTGGTACATGTTTACCTATACTCCCTGTTCACTTTGTTCCGGACCGTGGGTTGCGGAGAGCTGCGACAGGTATAGTCGCCGGTAGAGGCCGTCCCTCTCCATCAGCTCGCTGTGGTTGCCCCGTTCCACTATCCGGCCCTCCTTCAGCACCAGTATGAGGTCCGCGTTTTTGGTGATGGGCATGCGGTGGGTGATAATAAAGGTGGTGCGGCCCCGGCCGAGCGCTTCCAGCGCCTCACGGATGAGGTGTTCGGTCCCGGTGTCCACGCTGGAGGTGGAGTCGTCCAGGATGAGGATTCCGGGGTCTATGAGCAGGGTGCGCGCTATGGCCAGCCGTTGTTTCTCTCCGCCGGAGAGGGTGATGCCCCGCTCTCCCACCCAGGTATCATAGCCGTCGGGAAGGCTTTCGATAAAATCATGGAGCTGAGCGGCCCTGGCGGCGGCCGCTATCTGCTCCATACCGGCATGGACCGCACCGTAGGCAATATTGTCCCGGATGGAGGCCGAGAATAGAAAGATATCCTGTTGCACTATCCCTACGTTCCGGCGCAGGGAGGCCATGGTCGCGTCCCGGACGTCGATACCATCGATGGTGATGCTCCCGCTGCTGACATCGTAAAACCTGGGGATGAGGTGGGCGATGGTGCTCTTGCCGCTGCCCAGGTTTCCCACCAGGGCTACCGACCCGCCCGGCGGCACGCTGAAGCTTATGTTCGTGAGCACGGGCGCCATGGAATCATAGCTGAAGCCGACATCTTCGAAACGGACCTGTCCCTTTATGCCGGCAAGCTCAATGGCGCCGGGTTTATCCAGGATGGCCGGCACGGTATCGAGAATCTCCAGGACCCGCTGTCCCGCCGGCACGGTGCGGGAAAGGATGTTGGCCAAAAACCCCAGCCGGCGCACGGGCATGGCCATCATGCCCACGTACAGGATGAACTGGGTCAGGCCGCCCAGGGTCAGGCTGTCGGCTATCACCAGGCGCCCGCCATACCACAGGATGAGGGCCGTGGGCACGTTTACCAAAAAGACCATAAGAGGCATGTTGAAAGCCCGGTGACGGGTGGCCCTGATGTGCTCGTCGTAAAGCAGTGTCGCCTGCTCTGAGAACTTGTGGCTCTCTTCCCCCTGGCGCGAGAAGGCCTTCACGATCCTGACTCCGGTGAGGTTTTCCTCCAGCGTGGTCCCCAGGACCGCCATCAACTCCTGGACCTTGAGCCAGATGGGGCGGAGCCGGTTGCTGACCACGATGGCCCGCCACCCGACAGCGGGCAGGAAGGCCAGGGTAATCAGCGCCAGCTTCCAGTCCAGCGAGACCAGGATGGAGGAGATGCCGGCGAACAGTATAAGGGTCTGGATGGTGCCCAGCAGGCCTCTCCCGAAGAACATGCGTATCGCCTCCACATCGGCGGTGGCCCGCGACATGAGCTGTCCCGTCTGGCTCTGGTCGTGAAAGGTAAAGCTCAGGCGCTGAAGTCGATCGTAGAGGGCGTTCCTGATATCGTAGGATGTTTTCAGGGAGACGGCTTCGGCGAGGTAGGTGTTCCCGTAGGCGAAGGCGCCCCTCAGGGCGTTGGCGCCCAGCACCACCAGCGCCACCAGGATAAGGGAGCTTCGCTCCCCCCGGCCTACCGCGATATCGACCGCTTCACCGACGATTCGGGGTATCGCCAGGCTGAAGGCGGTGGTGAACAGCATGCAGATAAAGGCCAGTGACAGCCAGACCCGGTATTTTTGGGCAAAGGCCACCAATCTTAGCAGAGTTCTCATTCCACACCAGTCCAGACGTGCCGGGGCCCGGGGGTAGCGGTCCATGGGCGGACGATCTCGCAATTCGGAGCCCGTATTTTATCCGGAATGTCCCATTTTCGGCGCCCCATAGGGCGCGCCTCGAGTCTCATCGCTTCTGTCACAATGGTATGCCCCCGGCACCCGGCAGTCAAGCTATCCGGATTTTTTAAAAACGTCCGCCGCCCCCCCACCCCAAGAACGGTGTACCCAAAAACCGTCTCCCCTGGGTATAAACCTGCCGCGCGCCGCCGGGAGGAGGGGGGCGTTACCGGTCCAGGCCGCCCGGCCCCTTGTCGGCCGGGGACCACTCTGGTAATATTCAAGTAGCCTTCCGGCGGTGCCGGGGGGTCCTACGCGACCGGCATCCGGACTCGCCCACAAATTCGGGGAAAGATTGTCGGCAAACCGGCGCTTTACAGGGGGGAGACTATGGTTACCAAAGATGATGTCCTCGGCGCTCTGAGGAACTGCTACGATCCGGAGATCCCCTTGAATGTTGTCGACCTGGGCCTGGTGTATGAGGTGGACATCGTGGAGGATACGGTCCGGGTGCAGATGACCCTCACCTCCCCGGGGTGCCCGCTCCATTCCACCATAGCCCGGTCGGCGGAGGGGGAGATCGAGAAGATCGAGGGTGTCCGCAAAGCGGATGTGGAGGTGGTGTGGCAGCCCCCCTGGACCCAGGACCGGATGTCTCCGGAGGCCCGTAAGCAGCTAGGCCTGTCTAAATGAGCGGACCATCATCACCACAAAGGTGATGATGGCCAGGAGTATCACCAGGCCGGAGAGGCCGACCAGGGCCGGGATGTCGACCCCAACCGCGTTGAGCGGATACCCCGCTACCCTCATCGCCGTGCCCGCGGTCAGCAGGGCCAGGGGATAGAGGCTCAGCTTATCCTCAGCCGCGGCGCGATGCAGGATGACGGGCGCTATCACCGGGGCGTGGGCCATGATCATGGTGAACACAAAGCCTATGGCCAGGGCGTGGGTAGCCGCGTCGTAAAGGGGATATCCCTCTCCGGATATAACCAGCACCAGAAGCCCCAGAAAAAACCACCCGTAGGCGACAATCAGATGCCGGCCCAGATAGCGGTGGAGGCCACGCTTCCCCAGCCTTATCAGGGTCAGCTCGGGGCGGAGCACAGGCACCGCCACCACCGCCAGGAGCACCGCCCACACCACCACTAGATAGCCGCTGTCGATCACCGTTAGGCGAAGGACGAGGAGGGCGGAGGCCGCCACCGCCGCCCAGAAACCCCACCCGGCCCGCCGATACACCTCCGGAGAGAGGAAGCGGCTGAGCTCCACCCGCTCCCCCAGAATGGTCAAAATGGGAAAGCTTATCAGCAGGAGCGTGAAGGAGGGGTTGACGACGGGGGAGCGGCCGATGTTGATGAGGGCCCCCGCCAGCAGCACCAGGGCCCCCAGGATCATAAAACGGAAGGGCAGGGGCTGAGCGCTCTGCTTGCTCACGGTATAGAGGATGTAAATATAAAGCACCACGGCCGCGACAACCGCAAGGCTGCCCAATGTGTTCAGGGCGGCCACCCCGGTGACCCAGGACAGTAGTTTGAGGATGCCTCCCCCAATCGCCAGGAAGGGCAGGGCATGGATGCTGCGGTTGAGCGAGAAGTGCACCGCCCCCAGGTAACGTTCGGTAAGGAGCAAGGGGGCCAGGAAGCCGAACACCCTCAGCGCACCGTGATGGGACTGGAGAGAGGCCAGGGGGGTCGGGGATAGGATTCCCTGGGACGACAGGAGGCGCAGGGCTCCCAGCACCACCCCCAGCAGCATGAAGGCCACGGCTATGGGGACAACCACCAGCTGGGGTTTCACGGAGGGGCTCCGGCCCTATTTGCCCGCTTCCGGAACCAGGCCGGAGCCG
>JAZFUS010000006.1:0-4363 GCA_036447315.1 Dehalococcoidia bacterium | reverse complement strand
AGCCATCGGGCCGCCGCCCCAGGACCTCCAGGGTCAGATTCAGTTTGGCCGGCGCCGAAAACTCAGGCATTGCTCTTCAGGTCCCCTTTCAGCGTATAGGTTTCACCCCGATATCTTACCACCTATCCGCTTTTTATAACTTTAGGAAAAACCTCCCAGACCCGGGCCCATTCCCCCAGGGTCAGGGTCTGCGGCCGGCGCGAGGAGGCGATCCCAATCCCTTCCAGACGGTCCGCTACCTCACCGGCCAGGAGGCCCAGGCCCAGGGCCAGGGAGTTCCTGATCTGCTTCCTGGGGGCGGCGAAGCCGGCGATTATCAGCTGGAAAAAGGCCTCCTCATCGGAAACCGATACCGGGGGGTGCTCGTGGACGTCGATACGAAGGACCGCCGAGTCGACCTTGGGCACGGGGTAGAAGCTTCCCCCGCTCACATAGGTCTCGATCCGGGGCCTGCCGTAGAACTGTACAATAAGTCCGAGGACCCCCACCTTCCCCACCGGGGCCACGATGGCCTGCGCCACCTCTTTTTGCACCATGACCACCATCAAGGAGGGCTTGGGGGAGGCCGCCAGGAAATGGCGCAACACGGGAGAGGTTATGTAGTAGGGAAGATTGGCTACCACTTTGTACCGGAATTGGGAGGGAGGATAGTCCGCCAAAAGCTCCGCTGGAACGAGGGCCAGCGCGTCGGCATTGACCACGCTCACATTGGAAAGGGGGGCCAGAATCTGTCTCAGGGCCCGGGCCATCCTGGTATCGAGTTCGATGGCGAAAACCTGGGCCGCCACCCCCGCCAGTTCCCGGGTCAGGGTCCCCAGGCCCGGGCCCACCTCCACCACCACATCCCGGGGGCCGAGCTCGGCGGCGGCGACCACATGCCCCAAAACCTCCGCATCAACCAGGAAGTGCTGTCCCAGCCCCTTTTTGGGGCGCAGGCCGAACTGCTTGAGCAGGTTTTGCGCCTGTGCCAGATGGGACGAGCCCGGAACCTTCTTCCCCGCCACCTTTGACTAGAGCCCCACCCCCAGTACCCTCTGGGCATTCTTGTACAGGACCTTCTCCACCACCTCCGAACTGTACTCACCGGCCTGAAATTCCTCCAGCCAGCGCCGGGGTGGGATCTCGGGATAGTCCGATCCGTAGAGGACTTTGTCCTGGAGCCGGGAGTTTATCTCCTTCTTCAGGGAATCGGGGAAGTACTTCGGCGCCCAGCCGGAGAGATCGATATATACATTGGGCTTGTGCAGGGCCACGGCGATCATCTCATCCTGCCACGGCCAGCTGGGATGGGCCCCGATGACGGTCAGCTCGGGGAAATCGGCGGCCACATCATCGAGATAGGGTATGGGCCTGGTATACTTCAGGTGAAAGCCGGCGCCCCCGGGCATTCCGGCCCCGGCTCCGGTCATGCCCGTATGGATCAATACCGGCACTCCCAGCTTCTGGCATATCTCATATAGGGGATATACGCGCTTATCGTTGGGGAAAAAGCCCTGGATCACCGGCTGGAACTTGAGCCCGATCATGCCCAGCTCCTTTATGGCCCTCTCCGCCTCCCGGGCGGCCGCCTTGCCCTTCCAGGGGTCAACGCCGGCCCAGGCCCCCAGAAAGGCCTCGGGGTACTTCCGGGCAACCCCGGCGGCGTAGTCGTTGGACACCGGCGCCCACCCGGTATTGGTCTCGGCGTCAAAGCCGATGACCAGGGCCTTGATGTCCAACTCCACGAACTCGCGGGCCATCTCTTCCTCGGACCTGTCCACGAATTTGGTGCGGTAATACCGCTCCATGGCGGCCTTGAACTCCGGGTCCTTTATGAGCCGGCCCTCAGAGGTGTCGAAATGGACATGGATGTCGATGGCCTTCACCGGTCCCCCTACTTCCTGAACTTGGAGAAGTCCACCGGCCTTTTCTCCAGGAACGCCTTCCTGCCCTCCAGCGCCTCCTCCGTCTGGTAGTACATCCAGAGGGTGGGCCAGCCGATCTTCTCGAGTCCGGCAATGCTTTCGGAATCGGCATTGAATGAGGCTTTGAGCACCTTCAGAGCGGTGGGGCTTTTGGCCAGTATCTCCTGGCACCAGTCATCCACCTCCGCCGCCAGCTTGTCCGGGGCCACCACCTTGTTCACCAGGCCCATGTCCATGGCCTCCTGGGCGGAGTACTGGCGGCACAGGTACCATATCTCCCGGGCCTTCTTCTCGCCCACCACCCGGGCCATGTAGGCCGTGCCGAATCCGGCATCGAAGCTGCCCACCCTGGGCCCGGCCTGCCCGAAACGGGCGGTCTCCGAGGCTATGGTGAGGTCGCACAGCATGTGGAAAACATGTCCGCCGCCGATGGCATAGCCGTTAACGGCGGCGATCACCGGTACGGGAACGTCCCTGATCAGGGTATGGACCCGGGCCGTGGCCTCCAGAAGCTCCTTGCTGTAGCCCGCCCCGCCCGCGCTCTCCTTGGCGTCTCCCCCCACGCAGAAGGCCCGCTCGCCGGCCCCGGTGAGGACAATGACCCCCACCGTCCTATCGGTCCCGGCATCCTCAAAGGTCTCTATCATCTCCAGGAGGGTCTGGGTGCGAAAGGCGTTCAGCGCCTGGGGGCGGTTGATGGTAATCCTGGCTATTCCACCCTTTTTATCATAAAGCAAATCCTCGAAAGGCATGCATATCCTCCTGCGCTACAGTAAAGTTCCGGGGCCTAGAGCTTGAACAGCTTGACAGCGGTCTCCCGGAGGAGGTTGTCCCGGGCCTCGTCCCGGACGGCAAGATCGCCCATCTGGTCGAGGAGCAATTTGGGGGGCAGTCCATTGGTGCCCCATACGGACTTTTTCCTCCCCCAGCCATCGATGAACTTCACCACCGAGGGCTGAAACTGACGGGGGGACCAGGCATCGGCGCCAAAGTAGACATTTTCGTGTTTGTAGCACACCGAGATCAGCTCGTCGCACCAGGGGTAGCCGGTATGGGCGCCGATGAGCTTGATGCCGGGGAAGTCCAGGGAGATGCGGTCCAGCATTATGGGCCGGGCATGCTCGCTGGGCATGGCCTCCAGCACATGGCCCACCTGCATCGAGACGGGAATATCCAGCTCCAGGCACTTGGCGTAGAGGGGGTACATCCGGGCATCGGTAAGGGGCATGTCGAACCCATAGATGTGTATGTAGACGCCCTTGAAGCCATGCTCCTTGACCACCCTCTCCACTTCCTTGATGCTTTCCGGGATCCGGAAGGGGTTGTAGCCCGCTATCCCCACCAGCCTGTCGGGGTATTTTCGTACCGCCTCGATTATGGCATCGTGGTTGGGCTCGTAGATCATCTTCCTCTGCCAGTAGGAGAACATGTAGCAGCCGCAGAGCAGGGTCTTCTCCACACCGGCATCATCCATCTGGGCCACCTGCTCTTCAGGGGTCAGGGAGGGCAGACCGCCATCCACCGATGCCTCCATGCGGCAGGTCATCTCATCGGCCTTGGCGTCCTCCCACTTCTTCTTGGCCTCAGGGGTCAGATAGTAGTTCATTATGTCGATTGCTTTTACCATTTAATTCCGCCTCCTCTCGATTCCCGGCGTCGATTCGCCTTTAAAGATTATAGACCCTGATAGCATTGTCCCGAAGCACCATCCTCTTGGTCTCGTCCTTGATATCCATCTCCATGAACTGGTCCTTGCAGTGCTTCAGCCCCAGGTTGTTGGTGCCGAAAAATATCTTGTCCCGCATACGGGAATCCATGTTACGCACCACGGAAGCATCCAGGTAGCGGGGCATATGGGCGGAGATGTCGCCATAGACATTCTCGTGCTTCCATACCATGGCCACAAACTCCTCGCACCAGGGCCAGCCGGTATGGGAGAGGACGAGCTTGAGGTTGGGAAAGTCCAGGGCTACCTCGTCGATGTAAAGGGGGCGTCCCCCTTCGCTGGGCATTATCTCCAGGGAGTGCCCCGTCTGCATGGCCACGGGAACCCCCAGCTCGTTGCATTTGGCGTAGCAGGGATACAGCTTCCTGTCATTCAGGGGAAGGTTGAACCCGAGGCTGTGAAAGTAGACTCCCTTGAAGCCAAATTCTTTAACCGCCCGCTCGATATCCTTCAGGCTCTCCTCGATGCGCAACGGGTTGTAGCCGGCGATACCGACGAGCCGGTCCGGGTGGTCCTTGACGGCCCGGTGGACATTGTCCACCGTATGCTCCCAGATGAGCTTCCGGTCCCGGTGGGAGAACATGTAGGTCCCGCAGATGAAGACCTTTTCGTAGCCCGCCTCATCCATCTCGGCCACAAACTGCGCCGGGGTCTTGGGGGTGAAGTCCACGGACTGGCGCCCCTTGAAGATGGTCCGGGCCATTTCCTGGAACTCGAAGGCCGTCCATCCCTT
>JAZFUS010000005.1:0-2320 GCA_036447315.1 Dehalococcoidia bacterium | reverse complement strand
ACAGCGCTACGCCTTTGCCGCCACCTTCTCCGCCGGGCTTATGATGCCCATCGGCTACGAGTTCGGGTTCAGGAAAAAACTCGACGTCGTGGCCACCGGCCCCGCCGATTGGGAGACGCCGGCCTTCGATCTGAGCGGGTTCATCAAGAGGGTCAACGGGCTGAAAGCCGAGCTTCCCCTGCTCCAGGGCGAAGGGGATTTTCGTCCCGTCAGAAACGGCCCGTACGTACTCATACTGGAGCGGAGGACGGAGCGGGCCCCGGGCCAGGTGGCCTGGGTCCTGGTGAACAGGAGCCGGGATAGGCCGGCTCCAGTAAAACTAGACACCCTTACTGGAGCCGACCAGGGCCTCGTGTGGCACCGCCTGTGCCGGGACGAAAACGGGCCGGAGACCCGGCCCGCCGGGGAGACCGTGGTGCTGGACCCGGCGGAGGTGGTCCTGGTGGCGGGACCCCCGCCGAAATCGGGGAGAGGCGGGCGTGAGCACCCATAGGGCCAGCGGAATTCTCCTGCATCCGACCTCGCTACCGGGCCGGTTCGGAATAGGGGACCTGGGACCCGAGGCCCGCCGTTTCGCGGACTTCCTGGCCCTCAGCGGGCAGCGCCTGTGGCAGATACTGCCCCTGGGCCCCACCGGCTACGCCAACTCCCCTTACCAGTGCCTTTCGGTCTTCGCCGGCAACCCCCTGCTCATAAGCCCCGAAACCCTTCTTGACGACGGGTTCCTGGAACCCGCCGACTTCGAGGGCGCGCCCCCCTCCTCCGGGCACAGCGTCGACCACGGGGCGGTGATGAAGTTCAAGGGGCCCCTGCTGCAAAGGTCGCTGGACCTTTTCGAGTGCAGGGCCTCCCCCGGGGAAAGGGTGGAGTTCGAAACTTTCTGCCATGAGAACCGCTGGTGGCTGGAGGCCTACGCCCTGTTCATGGCCCTGAAGGAGGCCCACGGCCTGGCCGCCTGGAACACCTGGGAGGAGGACCTGCAAAGACGGGCGCCCCTGGCCATCGAACGCTGGAGCCGGAAGCTGGCCCGGGGCATCCGGTGCCACAGATACCAGCAATTCCAGTTCTCCCGGCAGTGGTCCCAGGTTAAGAGGTATTGCAACGACCGGGGGATCGGGATCATCGGCGATATCCCCCTGTTTGTCGCCCTGGACAGCGCCGAGGTCTGGGCGCACCCCCAGATGTTCCACCTGGACGCCCGGGGTCGGCCGGCGGTGGTGGCCGGGGTGCCTCCCGACTACTTCAGCCGGACCGGGCAGCTATGGGGGAACCCCTTATATCGCTGGGACCTGATGGCCGGGGACGGCTACGGCTGGTGGATCGAGCGCTTCCGGGCCATGCGCTCCCGGGTGGACATCATCCGGCTGGACCACTTCCGCGGCTTCGAGAAGTACTGGGAGGTCCCGGGCACGGACAAAACCGCCCTGAACGGAAGTTGGGTGCCGGGGCCGGGGGCGGAGCTATTCGACGCCGTACGGTGTGCCCTGGGGCCCCTGCCCGTTATCGCCGAGGACCTGGGGGTGATCACCCCGGAGGTGGAGGCGCTGCGGGACCGGCTGGGGTATCCCGGGATGAAGGTCCTCCAGTTCGCCTTTGGCGATGACCCCAAGGCCGGGGACTACCAGCCCCACAACTATCCGCGAAACTGCGTGGTGTACACCGGCACCCACGATAACAACACCACTATCGGCTGGTTCCGGGGTGATGGCTCCGGGGACACCACCCGGAGCCGCGAGGCGAGGGAGAGGGAGAGGCGGCATGCCCTGGCCTACCTGGGGACCGACGGCAGAGAGGTCAACTGGGACTTTATCCGCCTGGCCCTGGTGTCCCCCGCCGCCACCGCCATCATCCCCTTGCAGGACATCCTGGGCCTGGGGGGGGAGGCCAGGATGAACCTTCCGGGCACGACAAAGGGGAACTGGCGGTGGCGCTTCACGTCCGACATGGCCACCGGCCGGGTCCGGGACCGGCTCCGGGACATGACCGCCCTCTACGGCCGGGCCGCCTGACCCACAGAAGCCCCACCCTCACCCGTACCGCCAGCCCTTCAGCCCCGGAAAGAGCGCGTGCTTGGAGGCCCCGGCCTATCGGGTATAGACCTCCTCCCTGAGCTGTTCCTCCGGCACAAAACGAGATGCCTGGCGGAAGATAGCCATAAGGGTTCCGCTATCCAGTTCTCGGGGCGGGGCACGGTAAGGGTCTGGGCAAGGCCACTGGTTGTGACCCGGCGCAGCTTGACATGACTTCCCCTCTGGGAATGGATGGTGAAGCCAAAACGGGCCAGGGCAGAGATGACCTCATCTCCTGAGAGCCGCTTCAG
>JAZFUS010000004.1:0-4623 GCA_036447315.1 Dehalococcoidia bacterium | reverse complement strand
ACATGAGACTACCTTGCTTCCGGCTCGGCCCGGGCGCTGCTATGCCCCATGCTATCTTTGTGTTCCAAGAGGTAGGACCTGACTTGCTTCGATCGCCTTTGCGTGGCCATGCCCGGAGAAACCTTGGACCTGGAACTACTCATCTGGACTTGCAATAGGGCGATGCCGGGTGCATGGCTTCATTGTTGCCGATAATATACTTCGGGAATACCGATGTCGAGCTGGCCGGAGGCCCGCACACGCTATCTGCCAAGGCCCTGCTACCCTTGCGTGCCGTCTTGTGGTAGCATATGCGCAGGATTTGGCCGGACGGTAAGCGGCCAGGGGTCACATCAGGAGGTAGGCGTATGCGTTTCGATTATTATCAGCCCCATGACCTCCAGGATGCTATATCCTTTATGGACCGGGAGGAGGGGGGAGCACAGGCTCTGGCGGGAGGCACCGACCTCATTCCCCGCATCAAGGATAAACTGGTGTCTCCCCGGTATGTAGTCAATATCAAGGGGCTGGCCGAGCTCCAGGGGATGGGGAGGGAAAAGGAGGGCTGGCGGATCGGCGCGCTGACGACCATCAGGGACCTGGAGGCCTCTCCCGAGGTAGGGGGGCAATACCCCCTGTTGGCCCAGGCGGCGGCGGTGCTGGGCTCGGCGCAGGTGAGAAACATCGCTACCGTGGGCGGGAATCTGTGCCATGCCGTCCCCTCGGCGGAAATGGCCCCACCCCTGTTGGCCCTCGATGCTCAGGCCACCCTGATGGGCCCGCAGGGGAAGCGAAGCCTGCCCCTGGAGGACTTCTTCCTGGGGCCGCGGCGCACGGTGCTGCAACCGGGTGAACTGCTGTGTGAGATAATTGTGCCCACCCAGCCGGAGAGGTGGGGAGGGGTATATCTGAAGCTGGAACACCGCCAGGCTATGGACCTGGCCATCGTAGGGGTGGCCGCCATGGTAGCCCTGGACTCAAGCGGGCGCTGCCAGGACTGCCGCATAGCCCTGGGAGCGGTAGCGCCTACGCCGGCGAGGGCCAAGCGGGCCGAGGAGTCGCTGAGGGGGGAAAAGATTACGGCGGCGGCGCTGGCCGAGGCAGCGGAGATAGGCATGGGTGAGTGCCAGCCCATAGATGATATTCGGGCTTCCCGAAGCTATCGCTGCGATATGGTGAAGGTGTTAACCCGGCAGGCTCTAACCCAGGCAGTGGATATGGCCAAGAAAGGGAAGGGCGCATGAAGAAGAGCATCACCCTGAATGTAAACGGGACCGCCTATGACATAGTGGTAGAGCCCTATCGCACCCTGGTGGATGTGCTGCGCGACACCCTTGGCCTCACGGGCACCAAAAAGGGGTGTGGCCGGGGCAACTGCGGGACCTGTACTATTCTGTTGGATGGGAAGGCGGTCAACTCCTGTCTGGTCCTGGCAGTGGATATGGCCGGCCGCAGCATCGTTACCATAGAGGGTGTGGCCCAGGATGGGCGGATGGATCCCATTCAGGAGGCCTTCGTCCGCTATGGCGCCGTTCAGTGCGGGTATTGCACCCCCGGCCTCATTATGACCACCAAGGCCTTTCTGGAGGAGAATCCCACACCGAGCGAAGAGGAGGTCAGGTCAGCCATAGCCGGGAATATCTGCCGCTGCACCGGCTATGCCAAGGTAGTCGACGCTATTCTGGCGGTAGCACAGGGGAGGGAGCAGTAATGGACTACCGAGTGCTGGGCCACAGCTTGCCCAAAAAAGAGGTCGCCGATAAGGTAACCGGCAGAATCAAGTATAGCAGTGACCTCCTTTTCCCCGACCTGCTTATCGGCCGGATTCTCCATAGTCCCCATGCCCATGCCCGCATTCTGAGCATAGATATCAGCCGGGCCGCCGCGCTGCCCGGGGTCAAAGCGGTGATTACCCACAGCGATGCGCCCCGAATTCGCATAGGCCGCTGGATACAGGATAGATATGTCCTGGCCAGCGACAAGGTGCATTATATGGGAGAGCCGGTGGTGGCCGTGGCCGCCGTCGATGAGGAGACCGCCGACGAAGCCCTGGAGCTTGTCCGGGTGGAGTACCAGGAATTGCCCGCGGTGTTCGATGTCATAAGGGCCATGGAACCCACGGCCCCCCTGGTTCACGAAGATCTGAGCGATTACCACTGTTCGTCGGCCAACCTTAAATCTCAGGGTAACATCCTGGAACAGGGCAAGATAGTCCTGGGCGACGTGGAGAGTGCCTGGGCCCAGTGCTACCTTATCCATGAGGATAACTACCGGACACCGGTGGTCTATCAGGGCTTCACCCAACCCCATGAGACCACCGCCGCGGTGGACAGTGCCGGGAGGATAACGGTATGGGCCAGCAATAAGGCCCCCTTCATCCTGCGGCAGATGTTAGCCCAGGCCCTGAATATCTCCATGTCCCGTATCCTGATCGCGCCGGTAGCGGTGGGGGGGGATTTTGGTGGAAAGGGCACGGCCCAGACCGAGCCTATCTGCGTCCTGCTGGCACAGAAATCAGGCCGCCCGGTAAGGCTGTCCTTGAGCCGGGAGGAAGAGTTGACCTCCACCTACCTCAAAGAGGCAACTATAATGCAATTGAAGGCCGGAGTGGGCCGGGATGGCACCCTGGTAGCCCTGCAGGGGAGTATTATCTATGAAACTGGGGCCTACTCCGATATAATTGGCGGCCTGGCACGGTCGTGCGCCGATTTACATGGACCTTATCGCATACCTAACGTGGACCTGACAGCTACCCGGGTATACACCAACAACACCCCCCGCGGCCATATGAGGGCACCTACTACCCCCCAGCCCTTTTTCGCTCTGGAATCCCATATGGATATGGTGGCCCGCAAATTGGGGATGGACCCCATTGAGTTCCGCTTGCGCAATGCCGTGGACGAGGGGGATATTCTGCCCACCGGACAGAAAATAATGAACCCCGGTATCAAGGAGACATTGCGTCGCACTCGGGAATACCTGAAGCGAGAGGGAGGCGAACCGAAACCCAACGAAGGTTGGGGGATAGCCTCCTTTCAGTACCATGGTGTGGTAACCGATTCCCGCGGAGTTATCAAGGACAGGCGCACTCCCCAGTCCAGCGCCTGGGTCAAGCTGAATGAGGATGGTTCAGCGGTGTTGATCACCGGCACCCTGGAGCAGGGGTGCGGCCCGGTGTCCATAATGGCCCAGATAGTAGCCGAGGTGCTGGGTATCTCCTATGATGATGTCGCCGTGGTGGCCGCGGATACCGATAGCACCCCGTTTGAGTTCGGCACGGGGGCCAGCCAGACTACCTTCCGGGTTGGTTTGAGTGTTCAGACGGCAGCCGAGGAGGTACGAAACCAATTGCTGGAACTGGCTGCGAAGAAGATGGATGTATCCCACACCGATCTGGTTGTCCTCGGAGGGCGGGTCTATAAGAGGGAAGACCCCGAAAAGGGTATGACCCTGGCTGATGTTGCCGCGCTGGCCCCTTCCGTATTTGGATCGCCCATTTTGGGCACAGGCGCCAGCCTGCGCGCGGCCAAGTTCCTGGGGGCGCAGCCGGGGGAGGAATATATGGATGGCCCCCAGCATGGCACCCATGCGGTGAAGGTCCGGGTAAACCCGGATACGGGCAAGGTGCGCATCCTCAAGTATTATGGCTGCCACGATGTGGGCTTTGCCATTAACCCGCAGAGTGCAGAGGGGCAGATCGAAGGAGGGATCGAATTCGGAGTGGGATTTGGCTTGAGCGAAGAGGTTATCATCAGGGAGGGCAAGACCCTGAACCCCAATTTAACCGATTACCGCATACCCACCGCCATGGACATGCCGCACATCGATACTGAGATGGTGGAGATCCCCTCAAAAGCGGGCCCTTTCGGAGCCAAGGGGCTGGGTGAGGCCACCAATGTGCCGGTGGCTCCGGCCATTGCCAACGCCGTCTATGAGGCGGCAGGGGTGAGAATAACGGGGTTGCCCCTCACCGGTGAAAAGGTCTACCAGGCGATGCAAGAAAAGGGAAGAACCTGACGAACGGTTTTTAGCCCTTTTTAAGCCGCAGCGCCGCTGTGGCGGCCGGGTCCAGCTTCAGGGTCTCCAGGGAGATAACAACGCCATAGTCGTCCCCGGCCCCCCGGACTCAGGCCCTCAGCCAGCCCGTCCCGGCCCAGGACCGGGGTTGCCGGGGCCGCCGAATCGGGAAGCATGGAGAGGACCACCTCCGACCTGGAGCCCACGATCCGGGGGGAGGCACATACCGTGGCCCCCAGCTTCCCCAGGGCGGCGGCAACCTCAGCGTTGGGGTCATAGAGATTGAGGGGGAAACCGCGCCATCTCGATGGCTCCTGAGGGGGGATTTCTATGATGTTTCCGATCGGTCGCCGCAGATGGTATCACCTTACGGGACGGGCCTAAAGCCCTTTCGGCCCCTTCCCCCTTGCCACCCCCCCTTGCCACCCCCCCCTTGCCACCATAAAATCGCCGGCATAGAATAAAGGCCACCGGCGGAGCCCGGATTCCGGCCGGGCGCATAGCGGCCCCAGGCGGAGCCCCGGGCAGCGGCAGGGTGAAAGGAGGAACGCGGATATGCTGGAGAATATTCGGGTGGTGGAGTGTGCCGCCTTCCTGGTCGGGCCGCGGATCGCAGCCCACCTGGCG
>JAZFUS010000003.1:0-5791 GCA_036447315.1 Dehalococcoidia bacterium | reverse complement strand
TTGCGCGGAGCGATACCGTAATTGTGACCAAAAGCCGGACCGGCCGGCCCCAGAGGCCGGGCGGTGAGCCGTCACGGCGGCAGCGCCAGATGAAAGGGGAACGGGTCACGCCGGGCAAAACCTGAGGGCGGGCAGTGCCTGACTCAGGGATTCCTGACGGTGCACCCTACATACCTGCTATAATGGAGACCTTCGGACCGGGCGGCCCCCGAGGTCGGGCCGGGAAATCCTGACAGTGCGCCCGCTATACCCTAACTGGCCTCTGGAAGGCCTTGACAGCCAGGTGCAATGGGCATATATTCATTGCCAAGAGCTACGAGGGATAAGGATTGTCTCATGGCGAGTTGATATGGGAAAGTCCGGCTAAATATAATAATAATGAGCTAGGTGGACACCATGAGCCGCAAGTGCGTACGAATCAAACACACAGGATCAAATAGCCTGATCGCTGATGGACCGGTGGGTTGGGCAATCACACCGTTCGAAGGGAATTTCTATATCCGTAAAAAAATCTGGCTACGGATGGATTTCGAATCAACTATGTGCCGGGCCTATGCATTTATAAGTTTCTTTATGTGTGGCTTGATTTTGTTGCGCCGGATGGTACAGTAACTAAGAATCTTGGGTGGAAATATTGGCTACCGAATCCTCTGTTTCCGTTCATATGGTTTCGTGTAGCGGTTCCTGGCACGCATCCTGACATACAGGTCGAGGAATATGATTGCGCCGCCTGACAAGTCGCTGCAGCCGGCCGTTAGGCTGAACGTGATTTGAAAAACATTGATAGAAATTGAACTGGCCTTCAGTCTCAGCATACGACCCCTCCCCCTTATTACCAGCACCACTGGCAACCAAAGGGTGAGGTGTTTTACATTCAAGTAACAATTTGACGAAATGTTTGGATGGGCAGATTATTTGTTCTTTAATAGAGAATCGCATGCCTCAACAGGACTGAGAATTGTCGGGCATGATTCTTTGCAATCTGTGAACTCGAGTTGGGCCGGAACGGGTTAGCTGCGAGCCATCAGTCCCATTTGTATGGCACTGAAGAGCACCGTAAATCCACAATAATAGGAGCCACGGAACCGGTCGCCACGCCAGGAATTCCCAAGGGTTAACGGCCCTCCCGGCGGGTCGGCGGAACCCGTCCCGAAAGTACCCTACGGAGGTAAACACTGCATGAGCGATAAAATTCAGGGCATGGCGCCCGGCCAGGGTTCCCTGCCCCGGCGGCAGGTCATCTTAACCATGGCAGGTGTCATGCTGGCCCTCTTCCTCGCCTCTCTGGATCAGACGATTGTGAGCACCGCCCTGCCGCGAATCACCACCGACCTGGGCGGGTTCGCCCAGTACGCCTGGGTGGCCACAGCCTACCTGGTAGCCTCGACCGTCACGCTGCCCATTGCCGGCAAGCTGAGCGACATGTACGGCCGCAAGTGGTTCCTGGTTGCCGGAATAATGGTCTTCCTCATAGGCTCTGTCCTTTGCGGTATCAGCCAGACCATGACACAGCTCATTTTCTTTCGGGCGTTTCAGGGCCTGGGCGCCGGGGCCATCATGGGCCTCGCCTTTATCATCATAGCCGATCTTTTCCCGCCATCCGAGCGTGGGAAATATGCGGGATTCCTCTCCGGTGTCTTCGGCCTGTCATCCGTCATTGGGCCGACGCTGGGTGGTTATCTGACCGACAGCCTCTCCTGGCGCTGGGTCTTCTTCGTCAACATCCCCCTGGGAGTCCTGATCGTCTTCCTGTTCATTCTGTTCTTCCCCCACCTGAGGCCTGAAGCCACGAAGCAGAGGGTCGATTATCCCGGCATGGTGACAATGGTACTGACCATAGTCCCGGTGATGCTGGCCCTGACCTTCGCCGGGGCTGATTATGACTGGATCTCCCTCCCCATACTCGGTACGCTGGCTTTCTCAGCGGTGATGGGGGCCATTTTTTTAAGAATCGAAAGCCGGAGCGAACAACCCCTTATCCCGTTGTGGCTCTTCAAAAACCGGATTGTCAGCGTCTCCGCGATGGTCATGTTCGCCATAGGCTTTGCCATGTTCGCGGCCATCATTTTCATCCCCCTCTACTTTCAGGGGGTGCTGGGGGCAACAGCCACGGCCAGCGGCACCTTCCTGACGCCGATGATGTTGGGGGTGGTAGTGGGCTCACTTATCTCCGGGCAGTTGCTCTCCCGGGCCGGGGGACACTACCGGCGACTGGGAATGGTCGGCATCGCCATCATGTCTCTGGGGCTTTTCCTGCTCTCGAGAATGACGGTGGAAACCGGCAGTGGGACGGCCGTGGCGAACATAGTGCTGGTGGGCTTTGGACTGGGCGTCACCATGCCCCTCTATGTCATCGCGGTCCAAAATGCCGTGCCCCACTCCGTTATGGGGGTAGCCACCTCCACCATCAATTTCTCCCGGACGCTGGGCGGCGTTTTCGGACTGGCGATAGTCGGCTCCGTGATGAGCAGCCGTTTCCTCTCGAAATTCACCGACGGGCTCCCGGCCCGGGTAAAAGAGGTCGTTCCCCCGTCCATGCTGACGGGCATAGCCGACAATCCACGGGCCCTGGTCAGTGTGGAGGCGCAAACGCGGCTAGCGGGTCTGTTCGAAGGTTTTGGTGAAGGGGGAGCCATGCTCCTGGCCCAACTGATGTCAACCCTGCGGGAAGCCCTGAGCGAGTCCCTGGCTGCCGTCTTTCTGGTCGGCTTTATCGTCGCCCTTCTGGCCTTCGTCATAAACTTTTTTATGAAGGAAATACCGCTGCGCAAGCACCACTAGAGGAAACACTCCCGCTCGAACAGCCCAGCCCACCCCGGATTGCACCGGGTTGCCACAACCCGCGTTCCCCATACGGGGAGCGGCGCGGGGGGCATCTTCATCTTAAGAAGGCGGGGAAGGCGGGTCAAAGTAATTCTTTGAACAGCGATTCCCATTTGCCCAGAAGATTGGAACGGTGCTCGGAGCCGATCCGGGTCACCGGATAGAACTCATGCCTCCACTCAAAGGGCCGGCAGGCATCGATAACGCACCGGGAGCCAAAAAGCGGCTTGGGCGGGACCGTTACCTTCCTCTTTTCCTCCGGAGAGATCGTCGGATCGGCGGAATTGCTGGGGCAGTGCGTCATGATCTGGATGGAGCGTTCCGGATTGGAGCGGGTGGCCATCGCCCATATCACCTGGCTCAGGTTGGACGGGTCAATATCCTCATCCACGACCACCACATACCTGCCAAACCCCCCCCCGGTCTGCGAAGCGATCAGCCCCGCCTGCGTGGAGTGGCCCGCATACATCTGCTCGATAGCCACGGCGGTAAAGTACCAGGACCCACCCTCGTCATGGTTCCACACCCCCTTCACCCCCGGGACGCGGGCCGCCTCCAGGGTATCCCAAGCGTTTGCCGAACGAATGAAACAGACCGGCAGGCTATAGTCCTTGGGGGGGGCGGCGGGGACGGCGCAGGTCAGGATAGGGTCGTTCCGGTGAAGAATATTCTTCACCCGCACCACGGGCTCGGGGACCGGTGAGAGCCCCAGATTGGCGTAGTACCCATGCCACTCCCCGAAGGGACCTTCCTCGACCAGCTCGCCGGGGTGGCATTCGCCCTCGATGATTATCTCGGCGTGGGCGGGCAGCGGCAGTCCGGTGTGCGGTCCTTCGATGACCTCTACGGGTTCACCCATGATTCCCCCGGCATGGTCGTACTCATTCATATCCCCGGGCAATTTGACCAGGGCGGAACCCCACAAAGCGGGGTCTATTCCGATGGCAATGGCCACGGGCGCCGCCTCCCCCCGGGAGAAATGCTTGTCCAAAATTGTCCTGCCGTCCTGCCCTTCGAGGATATGGAGGGCGACATGGTCGCCATCGATAACCATGGAACGGTACACGCCCAGGTTCACCGACCCGGTATCGGGGTCCCGCTGGATGATGGCGCAGGCGGTTCCGATATAGCGGCCGCCATCCATCTCATGGACCCGGGGTGAGGGGAATTTCAGGACATCGATCTGGTCCCCGCTGACCACATTCTCCTGAACGGGACCGGAGGCCACCCGCTTCGGAGGGATGAGGGGGAGGCTTCGCGTCTTGTTTCGCCACGTTTTCAGCAGGGACATGAGGTCCATGTCGCCGTCAAAAGGAATCCTCAGGGCCCGGGACAGGCTCCGGGGCGAATTCATCAGGCCGAATAGCGCCCGGTACCCCTGGGGATATCCCGATATCTCGTCAAAAAGCATCACGGGCATGGGACGCTTGCCTTCGCGGGCCACGATCTCGACGATGCCGCTCATCTCGAGATCCCAGTCGGCGCCGTAAACCCGTTTCAATTCCCCGTCCTGTTCCACACCCTCCAACCAATCACGTAAACCTTGGGAAGCCATACCAACTCCTTCTTCGCCGGGAGGGCGCGTGAGAGCCCTCCCGGCGGACTATCCTATATTTCACGGCTTCACCCCACCCCCACCGGCAGCCGAAAATACCAGTATAATCGTAGGGAAGATATCAGTCAACGGTAACGGTCCCGTCGACCGCGGTTGTTATGTCAGGCTACAGATCGGCATTGGGCAGGAGCAGCCCTGGCGGATGTGGTCACGTCCCCCGGGATGGAGCGACCCCTCCCCGGCCTGCTTTCCGGTCCTAGCCGGCCTCTTTCCGCAGGAGGAAGTAGGCCGTGAGCAGGGAGGCGCCGATTCCCTCTATAGCGCCTATTCGAAACACCCAGCTCATGCCAAAGGCATCCATCGCGTAGCCCAGGGTTATGGGGCCCACCACCATACCCAGGCTCATGGCGCTGTTGACCAGCCCCAGGACCGAGCCCATCCCATGGAATTTCCGGCCCAGTTCCACGGTAAGCGCCATGGTCGCGGCCCGGGAAAGGGCGCTCAACAGGGCCACCCCCAGCAGGATGACGAGCAGCATTTCGGTGCCGGTAGCATAGGGGATAAGGAACAACAGCACCGGAGCGGTAACGGCACCGGTTATGATCATGGGTTTCTTATCGTACCGGTCGGCCAGGGGCCCAATCAGGCCCTGGGCCACTCCACCCGTGACCATGTAAACGGACAGGACCAGCCCTATGCTCGTCCTACTCATAGCCAGGCCGGAAACCGCCATGATAGGCAGGAACGCAACGATACCCTGCCTCCAGAAAGCCCTGCTGGCCCGATAAATGCTGAGCGCCTTCACCCTGTTATCGCGTAACATAACGCTGAACGGGGCCGCCCGGGTTTTCGGGTGCCCGGCCGGGGCCGACCTGCTGGGAGGCACGAAGGGAAGGAGCAGCAGGAGGGCCAGGGCACTGAGCCCGGCCATGGCATAGAAGGCCGCGTCCAAAAAAAAGGCATCGGCCAGGCCACCCCCCAAGAGCGGCCCCAGGCCCATCCCGGCAAAGGCGGATGCCGAGAAGAGGTTCATATACTTGCCCTCTTTACCCTCCGGGATGAGGTCGCCTATGTAGGCCTGGGCTATGGGCACAATCATGGACGAGGCCAGGCCATGAAAGATACGGATGGAGGTCAGCTGGTAGATATTGGTCGCCAGGGAATAAAAAAGGGACACCGTAATATAGGCGAGCAGGCCAATGACCATGAACCTCTTCCTGCCCCGGGAATCCGAAAGCCTGCCGATGAAGGGCATGAATATCGCCCGGGACAGCGCGAAGCCGGCGTACATGATCCCCAGCGACAGCCCGGAAGCCCCCATGCTCACGGCATACAGGGGCATCAGCGGTGCGATGATACCCATGCCGAGCATGGCGGAGAAAACGACGGCGAACAGGGCCACAAAAGCCTTTA
>JAZFUS010000002.1:0-5920 GCA_036447315.1 Dehalococcoidia bacterium | reverse complement strand
TCCAGGGCAAACAGGGCGGCCCCCAGGGCGCCCACGATCTGCGGCTCCTCGGGGACCGAGAGCTCGATGCCCAGGCGGCGGTTGAGCACCCCCACCACCCCCCGGTTCTTGGCCACGCCGCCGGTCATCATGGCCGGGGCCCGGGGACTGATAGTCTTCACCATGCCCCGCATGCGCCGCCCGATAGCCTCGTGGATCCCGGCGATGATATCCACCGTGGAGCCGCCCTGGGATACCAGCGAGATAATCTCCGATTCGGCAAAGACGGTGCAGACGCTGCTCACCTGGGCCGGTTGCTGGGACCGGAGCGACAGCTCACCCATCTCCTCCAGCGGCACCCCCAGGGCATGGGCCATCACCTCCAGGAACCGGCCGGTACCGGCGGCGCACTTATCATTCATGGCGAAGTTGGAGACGCCCCCCTCCCCATCCAGGGCAATGGCCTTGCTGTCCTGGCCGCCGATGTCGATAACGGTCCTCACCCCCGGGCTGATATGGTGGGCGCCGCGGCCATGGCAGCTGATCTCGGTGATATTCTTGTCGCCGAAGCTCACCATGACCCGCCCATAGCCCGTGGTCACCAGGTAACCCAGCTCCGCCCGGCCCACCCCGGCCCCCTCCAGGGCCCCCTCCAGCGAGGCCAGGGCGGCGGCTTCATTCACGATACCGCCGTGGATGATGTGGTGCGAGAGGACCTCCCCCCGAGCCGATAGGACTACGGTTTTCGCGGTGATGGAGCCGATGTCCACCCCGGCCACAGCCTTCGACGGCTTGGGGGAAGCCGTCACCTCACCCGGCTCCTTCGGGCATCTATGGTCTCCAGCAGGGCGCCGAGCCGCGTATCCACCTGGGCATCGGAATAGAAGGTCTCATCGCCCACATCGGCCTCCAGGACCATGCCCGGTATACCCAGCCGCCGGGTGACGGCGTCCATGAGCTCGAGCTGCTGGCCGCAGAGGGCCCGGCAGGTGTAGTGGGCGTGGCAGATCAGGCCGTCGATGCCGTATTCCTGACACAGGGCCGTGACATTCTCTATCTGAAAGTCCAGGCTCCGGTTGCACCATACCTCGGTGAGGTTCCGGGAAATGCTCTCCAGCGTGTTATCCGGCGACATCAGCTCCGGGAAGAAACCCCACATATAGGCAGAGGTAACCGTGCACGCCCCCGCCGCCGCCAGCTTCTTGGCCAGGTGCCCGAACATGGGCCAGACGATCATCCCATCCCAGGCCAGGCGATATTTCTCGCCCATCACGGCCCCCTCCCCCTTGGCCACCCTCTCCTCCATCTCCTGCTTCATGGCCTGGTAGGTCTCCACCGATTCCGGCTGGCCCCAGCAGTTGAACACGGCCCCCAGGGCGGTGGCCCAGTCGAAGATGCTGGCCGGCGAGGGCACGCTCCGGCATAGCTTTTGGGCCTCGTCCCGGAAAAGCTGGGCCTGCCGGGCGACGCTGATAATATCGGTCAGCTTATCCCAGTTCTGGCGGCGGTGGGTTATATCCTCGACAAAGGTATTCATCTCCTTGAGCTGGCCCACCGTATAGGCCACCTCCTCCCGGCCGTCGCCCTCCCAAACGCAGGGCACGTGGACCGTGAACATGGGAACGCCGAACCGCTTACTCACGTCATCGCCCCACTCATACCACTCGGTGCAGCCCTGGTCGGAGATGATAACGAAGTCGGGCTTGGGGATGTCCCAGTCCTGGGGCCCCGCGGCCCGGTCCTCATCGGAAAGAAGGGAGCAGCCCATATGGGTCCGGGTGTAGGAGCAGGTCTCCACCAGATAGCCCAGGTCCTCGGCCACCTCCATGGGTTTTCGCTGGATGCGCCGGGCGGCCAGGTGTGCCGCCAGGGCATCGCCAAAGACCCAGGGGATATCCATGGACGTAATCATGGGGCTCAGGATCAAGGAGCCCAGGAGCCAAGCCACCGGCTTCCCCGCGCGGGCATCCTTCCTGACATCTTCATAGAACCTATCCACAGCCCGGCTTCCCATAGCCGCGCTGCGCAGTGGATTGAACTGTCCCATATTAAGCTCCTTTCCCCAGCATCTCCATAAAGGCCTGGAGACGCGTCCTTGTCCCTTCCAGGGAGATCATCTCATGCTCCGTGACGATGAGGGTTTGGGGGATTCCCGAACCCGTCACCACCTCCCTGAGCCAGGGATAGTAGAGCAGCATCGGCCCGCACTGCTTCACCATGAGGATAATAATGCCCTGGGCCCCGCTTTCCCCGGCCCTGGCCATTATATAGTCCGACCATCCCGACTTGGGCTCCCAGCGGGTGGGGCAGGGTATGCCCAGATTGAAATAGTGCTGGGTCAGCGCCTCTATGGGGGGCAGGTCCTGGGAGACCTCGGAGGCCGCATAGCGATACCCCACGAACAGGTCGTCCCATACCACATGGGCCCCCAGGTCCTCGATCAGGTCCAGGATCTCCACCTTGACCGCCATGCAGAGGTGTCCCGCCAGGTAGACCTTGATCACCTTATCCCGGGTGGCGGGCCTCTGCTCCAGGCCGGGCAGCATCTCCTCCAGAATCTGGCAGTGTTCCTCCTTGGGCATGAGCATACCGGCCTGCACCAGGGCCATCAGCTCCCTGGCCCTCATGACCCCGGGTTTGGCCCGGTACAGATCGAACACCCTTCTTAAGAGGGCCCGGTTCCGGTTGAACAGAGCGATGCTGTCCCGCAGAGCGGCCTCCTCGATTTTCCGGCCCAGGACCTCCTCCAGCGCCACCCGGCACTTGCCCAGCCTGTCCCGGACCGTGCTGTGAAACCGCTCGCTGATCTCTAAGGGCCACTGCATATACACAAAAGTTGTGGCGGGCATCTGCCTTTTGAGGGTCTTGAACATGTGCCTGAGCTGGATGCACAGGTCGCCCAGCACCAGGGCATCGAAGACGTCCAGCTTGCCCCTGACCCCCATATCGACCGTGCTCCTGGTGAAGCCGCAGAAGAAGGGGTAGAGGTGCGCCATGCCCGTGGTCACCGGCTCGGCGCTCTCCTGCAGCACCATCGGCACCCCTCCCCCGGCGTGGATGAGCTCCTCGGGGAAATACATGGGGCTCACCCCGATGACCTTTCGGCCCTGCTCCTTGAGCTCCCGGGCCCGCCGGTAGGGGTCCTCCAGTAGAATATCCAGGTTGGTGAGAGTAGCGCTCATGGGGTCTCCCTTTTAATCTATTTCCAGCTTCCGCAGCCCCAGGTTTTCCATGAAGGACTCCAGGCGATCGACCACCTGGGCCTCGTCGAACTCCCGTTTATCGGCCATATTGCCCTCGTAGGTCATGGTGGGGACATCGGCATCGAGCAGGGCCAGCCTGGCCTCCAGCTGGTTCTGGGCCAGCCCCTCACAGCCCCGGTTGAGGTGGATGATGACTCCATCTATACCCCACTGCTCCACCATGGTGAGAATATGCCGGTTCTTTTCCGAAGCCGTATGGAACATACCCTCCCAGGCGGGCCGGGACAGGGCCTTCCACGCGTAGAAGCGCACCGCGTCCTCCCGGGTCTTGAGCTGGAGGCCCATCTGCCGGGGGGTCTTGCCCGGCACCCATTTGCCGTCATCACCCAGGATGAGGTTGGAAAAGGTAAAGCAGTACTGCGAGCCCACGCAGACGGCGCCGTACTGCTCCATGATGCGATAGAGCCTGAGGAAGAACCAGGGTGGCTGGCTGTCGTGCAGCAGCCGGCATCGCTCCGAGGCCACCGCCGCGATCCGGCCCTCCACCCGGTCCTTGACCTCGTCCCGGAGCATCCGGTAGAAATCGGCCGTCTCCTTCTTGTAGCGGAAGGCGGCCGCCGGGGTATAGAGGGTGAACAGCATTTTCTGGTCCAGGGGGGCGGGGATGGCCTGATTGAGATAGCACGACTCGGCGAAAAGCGTCTCGGCCTCGCACTCGTTATGGATGGCCTCGATGAACAGCTCATCCTGGTATTCCCTGCCGGTTACCCGCTCCATCCAATCGATGCAGTCGTAGAGCTGCTCGGCCAGATAGGAAACCCTTCTGTCCAGCCCCGGCCCGGAGCTGGGCCCGGGCATCACGTCCAGGCCGAAGAAGGGCATGTCGTAGTGCTCGGCCACTATCTGGAACCACTTGGCGTGGGTATCGCAGGTATGGGTCTGGACGATGATATCCGGCTTGGGGAAGGGGCCGCCGGTGAAATAGCGGTCGAGGTACATGGAACCCAGGTAATTGCGGAAATAGGCGCACGTGTCCCGGGCGAAGCCCCTGGCCTCATAGGCCTCGGTGCAGTCCTGGGCCAGTACCGGATCGGCGGAGACGGCGGCCCCGTAGGGCTCGGCGCCCAGGTGCACATAGGGCCCCAGGCCCGCGGGCAGGATGACACTGTCACCCACCGACCCCGTGGCGATTAAGACGCCGTCCTCCCGGGCGGTGGTGACCTCCCGGTAGGCCTCCATGCGCAGTTCCTTGCACTTCTGCCAGCTATCTAAGGGCCTGGTCTCCCACCTGGTTTTGGACACTTTCGCCATGCTCTCACCTTGCCTGATAATAGGTGCGGCCCTGGGTTTGGGAAGCGTCGACCTTGCCCTCGGAGCGCAGGTGCTCCAGGTGGGCCAGGGTCTCGAACAGGGACATCTGCCGCAGCCACGGGCTCATCTCCCCCCAACCGCCCACATCCCAGGCGACATCGGCACACACCTCATAGGGGGCCTTGGGGTCACCGTCCAGGCTGCCCAGGATTTCAGTCAACCTGACCCGGTGGTGTTCCAGCAGCTCCAAGATGCGCCCGTTCATATCGGTAAAGGCATACTCGTGGGCGGGCAGGACCAGGGATACATCCAGCCCCTGCAGCGCCCGCAGGGAGTTCAGGTAATCGCCCAGCGGGTTGCCCCCGACATGGGGCTGGAGGGAAATGTGGGGGGTGATGCCGGGCAGAACATGATCTCCGGCGAAGAGGACCCTCCGCCTCCGGTCGTAGATGCAGACATGGCCCGGGCTGTGCCCGGGTGTCCAGATGACCTCCAGATCGGCCAGGCCGTCGTGCCGGCTCTCCCCGCCCTTGATGATAATATCCACCGTTGTCGGAGGCAGATACAGGTCCATGCCGGACACGGCGGGAGGCAGGGCATCCAGGTCGTCCTGGGGCATCCCCTGGCTCCGCAGCCAGTCACTGAACCAATCGGAGGGGGTGTCGGAAAGGGACATATAGTAGTCCTTGATGGTCCCCGGCAACTCCAGGCTGTGCATAACCAGCCGGCCCCCCGACCGCTCCCTGACCTCGGCCGCCAGCCCCATGTGGTCGAGGTGGTGGTGCGTTACCAGCACATATTTGATCTCCTCGAACACGACCCCGATCCCATCCAGCTGGCCCGTCAATGCCTTCAGGGTGTCCTCACCCGACCATCCCGTGTCGATGAGCACATAGCCCCCCTCGATCTCCACCAGGTAGGCCAGGATATAACCCAGGGAACCGCCGACACCCATGGGGCCCTGGGGAAAGGGCAGCTTGAGCTGATGGATTCCGGATGGCAGCTCAATGTCCTGCCCGTTTTGACTCAAATCCTCACCTCGATAGCTATTTGGCGACTCCATCCGGAAGCGGGGCGGCGGTCCTGCCGGCGACCACACCGGCTCCCGGTCTCAGGTCCAAAAGAAACTTGCCCATGGCCGTGCCGGTGGTGATGCCGTCAGGCCGTAACCGGCCGGCTGGCCGACCGGTTCCAGCATTATAGTCCCCGGCGGGTACGCCGGTCAAAGGGCCCGAGTTTTGCCCTGTGGGCTTAGGTCATAAGGGAGATCTATCCCTGGTAGGGGATTAAAGGGAATTTGCCCCCCCGCGTTCAAGCGAGTCCCGAGGTTTTTGCCCCATTGGCTGAGGTCACCTTTCCTTGAGCGCCTGGGTCAGCTCCAGCCCGGTGATGATGACCGCCAGATGGGTGAGCGCCTGGGGAAAGTT
>JAZFUS010000001.1:0-2919 GCA_036447315.1 Dehalococcoidia bacterium | reverse complement strand
TGGAGGACAGCGGGGGCGTCTCCTTCGCCCTCCAGTGCCGCCACTGCGAGGAGCCCAAGTGCGTCTCCGCCTGCCTCACCGGGGCCCTCTCCAAGGACCCGGAGACCGGACTGGTCACGGTGGACGAGGACAAGTGCATGGGCTGCTGGACCTGTGTCGTTTTCTGCCCCTATGGGGCTATCACCCCCGATACCGGGAGGGGGGTGGCGGTCAAATGCGACCTCTGCGCCCACCTCCCCCAGCCCGCCTGCGTGGCCAACTGCCCCAACGAGGCCCTGGTCCTCGCGGAGGAGGGGGAGAAGGCCCATGCTTAAATACCTGATCATAGGCAATTCCGCCGGGGGCATCGGCGCCGCGGAGGCCATCCGGGAGATAGACGGGAAGGGCAAGCTCACCATCATCTCCGACGAGCCCTACCCCGCCTATTCCAGGCCCCGCATCTCCGAATACCTGGCCGGGGAGAGCGCCGAAGAGCAGATGTGGTACCGCCCCCGGGACTTCTACGAGAGGAACCGGGTCGATCTCCTCCTGGGGAAAAAGGTGGGCCGCCTGCACCTCAAACAACAGCAGGCCGAGCTGGAGGACGGAGAGCGGATTTCCTGGGACAGGCTGCTCCTGGCCCAGGGGGGGGCGCCCATCGTGCCCCCCATGGATGGGGTGGACCGCAAGAACGTATTCACCTTCACCACGTTGGACGATGCCAAGGGGATCGGGGCGGCCCTGGACGGGGCGTCCCGGGCCGTGGTCATCGGGGGCGGTCTCATCGGCATGAGCGTTACCGAGGCGCTGTCCCACCGGGGGCTGGAGGTGGTGGTGGTGGAGCTCATCGACCGGGTGCTGGGGGCCCTCGTCGACGAGCAGGCCTCCCGGATGGTGGAGGAAAAGCTGAGGCAGAGGGGAGTAAGGCTTATCACGGGGCAGACGGTGCAGAAGATCGTGGGCCGGCCCGGGGATGACGGGACCGTGGGCGGCGTTATCCTCCAGGACGGAGAGTCCATCCCCTGTTCCCTGCTGGTGGTGGCCATCGGAGTCAGCCCCAGGAAGGGCCTGGCGGCCGACGCCGGCCTGGAGGTGAACCGGGGTATCCTGGTGGACGGGAACATGGCCGCCAGCTTCCCCGGGGTCTACGCCTGCGGGGACGTGGCCGAAGCCTATGATTTCATACAGGAGGGCCGCCGCGTCACCCCTCTCTGGCCCAACGCCTACGTGGGGGGCAGGGTGGCGGGGCGCAACATGGCCGGCGTCGCAACCCAGTACCTGGGCGCCACCAACGTCAACTCCCTGAAGTATTTCGGGCTCCCCGTCGCCTGTGCGGGGCTCTCCGTCGCTCCGGATGGGGCGGTTGGGCCGGATGGGGCGGATGGGGGCCACGAGGTCCTGAGCAGCATGACGGGCAGCGACTACAGAAAGGTCATCCTCCGGGACGGCCGCCTGGAGGGTATGATCCTCGTGGGCGATATCTCGACATCGGGCATCATCTTCGGCCTGATGAGGGACCGGGTGGACGTCAGCGAGCTCAAGGAGGCACTCTTAAACCCGGAATTCGGCCTGGCCAACCTCCCCCGGGAGTTGAGGGAGAAAGTGCTGGCCTCGGCGGGGGCGCCCGGATGAAAAATATCGATAACATCACCAATCCCTACCGCGAGGACAAGGTCATCGACGCCTGCTCCCTGTTCGGCATGATGGACACCGCGGGGAGGAGGTTCTCGGGCCAGGACGCCATCACCGCCATCGGCAACATGCACGACCGGGGCAACGGCCTGGGGGGCGGCTTCGCCGCCTATGGCATCTATCCCGATTTCAAGGAATGCTATGCCCTGCACCTCATGTACCTGGGCCCGGGGGCCCAGGCCGAGGTGGAGGCCTTCATCAAGGGCTACTTCAAGCTCATCCATTCCGAGGAGATACCGACCCGCGCCACCGGGGGGGTCGGCGACGAGCCCGGCCTCTGGCGCTACTTCGTGGAGGTGGGGAAGCACAGGCCCCAGGACCTCTCCGAAGACGACTATATGGTGGAGAGGGTGATGAGGATCAACACCACCATCGCCGATGCCTTCGTCTTCTCCGGCGGCAGGGACATGGGGGTCTTCAAGGGGGTGGGCTACCCCGAGGACATAGGCCGCTTCTTCCGGCTGGAGGAATATGAGGGCTACCTGTGGACGTCCCACGGCCGGTTCCCCACCAACACCCAGGGGTGGTGGGGCGGTGCCCACCCCTTCAATATCCTGGACTGGACGGTAGTCCACAACGGCGAGATATCCTCCTATGGCATCAACCGCCGCTACCTGGAGCAGTTCGGCTATCACTGCACCATGCACACCGATACCGAGGTGATGGCCTATGCCCTGGACCTGCTCATGAGAAAGCACGGCATGCCCATCGAGATTGCGGCCCTGGTCCTGGCCTCCCCCTTCTGGGACCGGATCGACCGCATGCCCCCGGAGGAGCAGGAGCTGCCCCGGGCCCTGCGCCAGGTTTACGGGAGCCTCATGCTCAACGGCCCGTTCACGGTAATCATCGCCCATGAGGGCGAGATGATCGGCCTCACCGACCGCATCCGCCTGCGCCCCCTGACCGTGGGGGTCCGGGGCGACGTGCTCTATCTCTCCTCCGAGGAATCGGCCATCCGCCTGGTCTGTCCCGACCTGGAAAAGGCCTGGATACCCATGGGGGGCGAACCCATCGTGGGCAGGCTCAAGACCCGGTACCCGGATGCGGCCCTGCCGCAGAGGGCCACGGCCCAGGTGACGGCGAGATGAAAACCTTCCGGCCTCCCCAGTTCATAGTGGAAAGGGACCTGGACCGCTGCATCACCTGCAAGGTATGCTCCAACCAGTGCACCTTCGACTCCCACATCTATGATTCCGAAGCGGACGAGATGGTGATCCGTCCGGGGAACTGCGTGGGCTGCCACCGCTG